>NZ_QTMC01000005.1:0-273535 GCF_003602965.1 Bacteroides sp. AF25-5LB | reverse complement strand
TCCGGAAAAAACACACGCTTGCGGAAAATGCCCTCTTCCATTTCAAGGATGCCATTCTTATCGATACACCCTCCGGAAATGCCGGTGAGGAATTCGCCGAACTTGGCACAATCTCCGAAGGTAATCGGAAAAGGAGTACCATCAGCCTTGTTTTTGTGAAGAAAAATATCCTCCATTCCCTCAACAGAACCAGCTTTATCCGCATAGCCAGCCTTTATCTTTTGACCATTTACCAGCAGATAATCTTCAATATATGAAAGCAATTCAAGCAAATCATAGTTACGATGTTTATGACCGACACCACCGCCAGAACCAAATATGCGAGAAAAAAAGTCTGCGAGGTAATACCCAATTGCAGCTACATTAGTAGTTGACCATTCCTCTGAATATGGATTTTGTATGGGAAATAAGGCCCCCTCGGAAAGTGGTAAGCGGGGAAATTCAGCAAGCCGAGGGGGCACTGTAAAAGAACCGACTTCAGGTACGGTAATGTTGAGAACGTCTGTAGGGACATCGGTTCGGGGAAGATTTAGTAATGGACGAGCGTCGGCATACTTGAATGTGAACGTATAATTGCTTGGAAGTTCGCGGTCTGTATAGCTGACATTGCTGTCTGTTACAACTATCCGGCGCAAATAATTACCGGCGTACAGATACTTGCCATTTGACGGGAAGAAATCAAGCAGCCATTTGCGCTCATCTCCATTCAGGTAACCAGTATTTTTTTGAAACTTCCTCTCCGTGTCTACACGGTATTCTGAAAAAATTTCGTCAATTTCAGCAATATTATGCGTGTGTTCGCCATTGAATACAGTGTTACCATATGCTCGGAATGTATCGACACCTCCCAAAGAGTTTTCAAACAATATCCACTGTTCCTGCTCCGACTTCATGTTCTCAGCATAATACCGCTGGATATATGTGAGGCGTTGTCCGGATGTGCCCTCAACCCATACATCGTAATATGCAGGTAATTTATGTTCCAGCCATCCCGCAACGACAGAGTATTGTAGAGGCATGGTATAAGCTATACCTGGCATCAATTCTGTAACAGTATAATCAGTCTGAGATTTAACAGTTCCAGACTCATCAGTAAAGTATGCGCGGAGTTTGACTGTACCGGCAACCACAGCATAGTAGGTCAGGAACTCCGGAGAATAATAAGTGACCGGCTTTACATTCGGCTGCCAGGTGAGGAAATTCTGTGTCAGGAAATTGGTGGCGGAGTCAGTCAAGCGGTCCACTCCAGAGCGGATAACGCGAAAGGTGATTTCAGTGGAGTCGATGACTGCTGTGAAATCGGCAACCAGGTTGGTTTGCTGATATACCTCTCCGATGTCTTTCAAGCTGTATGACAGAAACGAGTGTACAATTTCATGTATATCTATCTCCATCACTCCGTTTTCGTCAGGAGCATATACCTGGGACACCAGTTCTTTGTCGCCGGCCTTCAGAGTGAATGTCGTCTGCCGGGAAGAGCCGATGATGAAATTCTTCAGGTTCATCGAGAGCGACAGCATGTCGGGCTGTTGGATGATATTCATTATACTTTCTGTTTTTGGTGCGAATTTATGTGGATTGATTGCATGCAGAAAGGACAACGCATCATCAACCGCCTTAATCTGTAATCAATTGGGGAGTCATGTAAACGGACACTCTTCTATAACAGATTTCACCTTCTCCCCGGCGCGGATAATACATATAGCTGTAGTAGTCCGTCCGCTTGTGGTACTGTCCGCCTGCGGCATACTGTTTCTCGGTGGGCGGTGCAAGATAAACGATGGTCATGTCCACCAACGCGCCCGCCTCGAAGCCTGCTGCTGTCCATTCGTCTTCCGTCATTTCGGATAGCGTACAGTTTACCTTCCACTTGTAGGCAGGCATCTTCATCCGTTCGCTCTCGTCCATGGCCATGGTTACGGGCTCCTGGAGCTGCGTAGTGAGCAACGTTGTATCCATTGGCATATTGTTGCCTCCGAGAGTGTACTTCAGCACGTCGATGAGGTATTCCGAACCGCCCAGTGCCACTTTCCGGTAGACGGGGAGGGCTTGCTTCATTGTGTTCGTCATCAGTAGCGGAACTGTTACCTTGTGCAGGGCATTGCGCAGCAAGGTGTCGAAGTCTCGCCAGAATTTTTCATAGATACCGATAGGGCCGTTGTACAGAAGGGAGTAGCCACGCGCGGCATCGTGGTTTGCCCCGACGGGCAGTCCGGTACTGTTACTCAAGGCGAAAGCCAGCATGGGATTCTGGTCATGGGAGGTTTCGGTCAGGTAGGGATCGCTTGTCGTTTCCTCACTTTCCTCACTTTTCGTACTTTCGTCCGCTACCCGGATAGTACTGTTGAGCATCCTTCCTTCTCCGATATAGGGGGCAGTTACGGAATTCCCGTATTCTCTTCCGTTGATAGTGCCCTGCACGAAAAACATTAGGCTGTCGAAACAGAACTGACTGTCGGGCACCTCCACTTCATAGTCATCCAGTCCTTCTTCTCCGGCATAGAACGGCAGGTTTCCGTCGGACACTACCCTGATGACGCCCTCCCTGCCATAGCCCATCCTTACGTATCTGCCGGATGCCATGTCATAGTAGGCCGTGGGGTATTTGCGCTCCAGCTCGGTGGTGCTGTCAAGAGTGCTTCCATTGCTGAGGGAGCTCTTTGACGATAGCTTCAGCTGACGGGCTGTCTCGTAATTGATTTCCGGTTGTCCGGCCAGACAAGCCGTCAAGTCTGTCGGGTTGCGTGCGGCTATCATGTCTTTGAAAAACTCTATGCGGACGGTCTTGGCCACTTCGTCTGGAACAAACTCGCAACAGAACTTCTTGCGGAAAACTTCGAGCAGGGTGGAGCATAGGCAGTCGGGCACCAGGTGGGCCAGCAGGATGGTGCCGTTCACCAGCGCATCGGCAGTATTGTTGATGAACACCATGCTTTTGAAAGGCTCGGTCTCGGTGAAAAAATTCGGTTGCAAGGTATAGCCGAAATAGGAAAAGATACGTTCCAGTAGGTAGGTGGCACGGATGAAGGGCGTAATGTAGTAACCGGGATCAAGTGTGATTATACGGCTGTCCACCTTCTCTGTACGGGCATATGAGTTGTATAAGCCTTGTTTCCTTGTGACTCTGGGACGGACCTGCATCGGCCTTCCATTCTCGTCCATTACGCAGGTGACGTTCACTCCGCGTTTTTCCCCGTCCAGCTCGATGATGACGGGGAAGAGGGTGAAATGCGGATTGGTGTTGTCGAGCAACGAACGGCACCAGCTGATGCCCTGCTCTACGGTTTCTACTCCGGGTACGGTCTCGCTGCCGAAAACGGCCGGTACGGCAACTTTCTCGATGCGCGAAAGGAAACTGCCCTCGTTCATGTAGAATGTCGTCGTTATCTTCTCTTTCCGCTTGGCACCGAGTATGGCTTGCCGGGCGGTCACACAGTAGTCACCGTCTCGGATGCTGCATGTGATGTCTGTCTGCGGCTTTTTACGGTTGGCCACCATATCGGGGTAACCGGTCAGTTCCCGGTTCAGGTCTGTATCCGGGAGATCCACCGGAAGTGACTGCTCACCATAATCATTGAAGAACAGATTCGGACGTTCGATTTCAATTTGCGTGTCAGGTATCAGTTGATAGGCTTTTCCTGAAGAATGTACTATTTTCATGATGAAATGTTATTTACTTCCTATTTTACGCGAACGGTTCCGCAATTCCTGCTTGCGTTCAAGTTCAGATAGAGTGACGGATGCCGGGATGCCTTCTTCATCAATACGGATGATTGCATTGGCCAGGCGTTCCATCAGTCTTGGAGGCAGAGAGGTTCCTGATGGCGCAGGCGGTACCGGCACTGCAGATTTCTGGGCATCAATGGAGCCACCGGATGAATAACCGGCCATTCGAGCACGGATTGCCTGGTTAAGGTCAAGTGTCCTTATGGTACCGGCCTGCTGGGACTTGTCCAGTATGTCAAGTATCGGTGCGACGGTAGGGTTGCTTACAGCTGCATTGCTGGCCACCCATTCTTTGGATTGTCCGGAAGGCCCTTCACCTACTATGACAGTAGGACGGTCAATGAATCCCCGTGCATCAGGGTCGTAGTCGGCATCGGGAAAGAGCTTTCCATCCTGGGCGCGCCGGACATCAATCTTGCCTCCGGACTGGCGACCGGTGGCAACGCGTGCGCCGGTACCGGAACTGCCGGAATTACTGCCGGAAAGAGTCATATTTTTGATTTTATCCCGTTCAGCTTTGGCACTGGCCAATTGTGCGGCTCCGGTCACGCCCATAAGGGCTGCTGCGATTGAACCCGCAATCGGTCCCAAATCTGCATATGCTTTCATGATTGACACAGCTGTGTCTGCGATGATTTGTGATGCCTTGATTGCAAAATTCACGTCCGCATATTTTTTCTGTATATCAAGCTTTTTCTGGGCCTTTTCGTTTTCCAGACGTTCCACTTCTTCCGTATTACCTTGGGCTGCCTCAATTTCCGCATCATATTTTGCATCGACCTGGTCCATTTCCGCTTGCTGCAATGCTTGAATGGCTCCGGAAAACAGACTGGAATAATAGTCAAACTGCTTTTTATAACTGTCCCGTTTGAGGTTCTGGACGGCTTGCTCATATTGTTCCTCAGTCAGAAACTGCTGTTCACGTGCGAGCCTGAGCTGTTCCAGTTCCGCATTGAACCGTTCCTGCTGTGTAGATAAGCCATACTGGTCACGAATGGACTGGATGCGTTGTTGATGTTCGGATTCAAGTTGTTCCTTAGCTCTAAGGTAGGCACTGTCCAATTCTGTCGTATCAAGATTGTTTTTCTCAGCCATTTCCTTACGCGCCTGGTAGGATGCCTCAAGAACCTTGAGTTGCGCGGCATAGTCTTCATCAACTGTAGTAATCTTGAACTCTGATTTGAAGTCCTTGACAAGTGTATTCAGCTTTTCCTGCAGTGAAGCACGCTTGGCATTCGCCGCCTTCTCCGCATCAATGACACGTTGATTGGACTTCCGGACGAGATTTTCCTTGGTTTCTGCATTGGAAATGGCCATGGATATGGCGTCCTCATAATAAGACTGTTCTATGATGAGCCTATTTTCCGCATACGATTTTTCAAGTTCGAGTACCAGCATTTCATTTTGTTCCTTACTCATTTTTCCTGATGCCAGAAAAGCTGAAAGAGCGGCAAACGATTCATTATACCATTTCTGTTGGGATTGCAGTTCTTCCTCCCTTAATGCTTCAAGAGACTTGGCGGCTTCCTGCTCCGTAGAGACTTTTGCTTTCTGCTCTTTTTCAGCAGCCGACTTTGCTTCTTTGGCAGCCTTTTCAGCCTTCTTCCTGGTCGCGTCAGAGTCCTCTGCCGGGAAACGTTTGTTGTATATTTCCTGGGCTATTTCTACATACTCACCGGCTGCATCCTTATTGTTCTTTATCCAGGCTTGCAACTGAACCTTCTCCATCTTGTTGAAGTTCTGGCGTACTTCTGCAAGCTTCTGCTGGTTCTTGACGGTTTCTTCAATAGTCTGGCCGTTCAGTTGTTTCAATTTCTCTTCGGCACCCAGAATGAGGTCACCATACTTTTTTATATCCTGCTCTATTTGCGGAAGAGCTTCCGTATTGATGTATGCTGTCGGTGCGGCAAACATACCGTTGTTCTGGAAAACAGTCCTTCCACCTTGTTTCTGCTGTTCCAACAGATTCTTATATGCCTGGCGGTATTCTTCCAATTGCTCTGTTGTTTCCCGGATGGCTTTCTGATTCTCAAACTTTAGCAGCGCCCTTTGTTTCTTAAGGAATTCCTCCACCTTTTCGCCTGAAATTTCGATGGCATTCCCGTACTGGTCGAATGCTGTCGCTGCGCCAGGTACCATGTTCCTTATCTGGGCTATGACATTGGCCAACTCTTTCTGTTCCTCAGCGGAACGGGAGGACTTGCCGGTCAGTTCCTCGTATCGGTTCAACAGTCCCGGCAATGCGCTCTCAAGCTGCACCATCTTGTCGAAATGGTTCTCGTAGGTTTCCGTATAAGTGGTGAACATTTCCCCAAGTTTAGTGAAGAATCCATTGGCATACTTCAACATGGATTTCCAGAACGGCTCCAGCTTTTTCCCCACTTTATTGAAAAAGACATCCATTGTGTCTCCAAGGTTGGACTGGATTCCTTCAAGTTCCTGCATCTGCACGGCCATGGAACCGGCAATGCCGTCGACACGACCGAGAGAAAGAAGATAATCCTTGATGGCATCCTCAGAATTGCGCACTTCGGTAGTCACTCCCCGGAAAGAGAACTTTGTAGTCTCCCCGGATTTGGAAGCCTTGATACCGAACTCCTTCAGACGTTCGTTCTCCCCGGTCATCGCATCAAGTATAGCCTCAATGAGCTGATCGACGGACTTTCCTTGGGAAGCGGCAAGGTCTCCCATGTTGACAAGCTCCTGGCTGGTAGGCTTGACCCCACGATTAACAAGCTTGATATATGCTTCAGTCCATTCCTGCAAGGACGATGGGGTGTCTGCTGCCAATTGCTGAAGCATCTTCATGGCATCATTGGCCTTCTTCTGCGACTGGAAAGTATTCCGAAGGACTGCCTCGTATTTGGCGAATTCCTTGCGTGTCTCGTATGCCTGGCTATGGACATCCTTAAGCCATCCGACAACCTTAACGGCAATGAAAGCCTTGGCTGCCATTTTTAACTTGGACATCCAATTCACGCTGTTGCCGAACTCATTGTTCATGTTGTTACCTGCGCTGCGTAACTCGCTCATACGGGCACGGACTTCTCTGAGACGGGTATTGAGCTTGGCATATTCTTCCGGATTCGCAGATTCAGTCATATCATCCAAAGCAGCGGAAAGCTCCTTAGCTTCTTTCTTGAGCTGTCTCATGGTGAGATCGTTGACTTTCAAGTTACGGGTCAGCAGACTTATTTTCTCATTGTTTTTGGAAATTTTGGCAGTATAGTCTTTGCACTCTTTCGCAAGGTTCTGATAGTCTTTCGTGTTCTTTTTGCCTTGGGCTTCGAGCTCCACCATAGCCTTGCGGCGTTCGGCCTCTTCCTTTTTCAAAGCCTTGGTTTCCTTGGTCAGTGTATGCAGCTCTTCCTGAAGCTTGGAACTGTCACCTGAGATTATGAGTTTGATTTCGTCTTCGGATAAATGCTTTTTTGCCATAATGTTACCAATTTGAAGTATTTTCGTATTGAAGTGCCTGCTCCAGTTCCTTGCGAATATTGGTACGAACTTCTTCCGTGAAACCGTACTTTATTTCCGGGAATGTCTCATGATACAGCACTCCCCAGACCACCCGGTTATAAAGAGCAAGATTACGGCGAATATGACGGGAAATACGGTCACTGGCTCCACGGCGGTAATGGATGTCAAGGAAGCGGAGATATGGGAATATACGCAGATAATAGGCTTGTTCCGTATCTGATTCCTGGGCAATGAACGGACGTTTCTGAAGATGTGCCACCAGGTCACCGGACTGTGAGTTGAGATATGTACGCACAACTTTTTCTTGTGTCTCATAAATAAGGTTGATGCCTTGAGACATTATATCATGGACAAAACGTTCTCTGATAAGCTGGTCTGTAATCATATTCACTGTTATTTCCAGCGAAGATAGAATAGGGGAGGGGGTACGGAAAGGACATAAAACGAAGGGGCAACTATTCATCACGAACAATTACCCCCTATATGACAGTAGTATTTAGTTTCTCGCTTGGAGCATCCACCGGAAGTCCAGTCCTGATGAACCAGGACGGTTCTGGTATTTATAACCGGCATCAAGCATGGCTTGATGAACCTGCTCCTTACTAATTTGCGCTCCAGGATCAATACGGCGAATGGCGTCGTAGACTTCATCCGTAGTGAACCAGTGGGTGGCATGGCGTGCATCTGGAGCTGGTTTGAACGATGCGGACAAGGATGCTATATGGATACTGATATCGGTAATTTTCTGTTCTTGCTCTTTATTTTTCATTTTGTCCTCCTTTCTCATTAACATCAAGCGCATGCTGCAGGCAGGAAATGATTTCACGGGCATCCTCCGCAGAGATGTCACACATCACAAAGTTGCCATAATAAGCAAGGCAATATTTATACTCACTTGTTTCAGTTCCTGTGCAAAGACGTTCGGCTTGAACATAAATGTCTTTTTGTGTTATAGACTTGATACGGTTCATTTGGCACCTCCTTTCTGGCACTTCTTTGCCTTATAAACGCACAATGCAGTGACCACAACCAATGGTGGGAACACCATCCCGGCACATGCCCATACGATGGCGCGGAAGTACCAGCGGTCTGCTTCGGTCTTGACTTCGCAGTCGGGAGCCAAAGCACGGTAGTAACGGCGCTGGAGGTTATTGACTTGCTCGGTAAGAGCGTTAACGGATTCGCCCACGGTAGGGATGCCGGAGGCAGGCACGTTGAGAGTGCCGGAAATTTGATTTTTCATATACGAATCGTTTTGTTTGGCATTAATGGCAAGTTCTCGAATACACGAACGGCTGTCATTTTCCCGTTAAAGTCGCCAAACAAAACGATTCGTATTCCCGAAGGGTCCGAAAATGGAAAAGACAGCCGTAAGTTTCGTATATGAATTTGCTAAATACTTAATGTTTAAGCAAATCGATGGACATAAAAAAAGCCCAATTTCGTATTGAGCGTCTACCGGACGCAACGGGATAGATGATACTATCGTTTTATTTGGCACTGCAAATATGGGATTTTTTTTTGAAATAAAAAAGAAAGCTGACGAAATATTGCAATATTTCGTCAGCTCTTAAATATATAAATACTTGTATTACCCTATATAAGTAACTTACCAATTATCATCTTCGCTTTGAATAGTGGCTCCTTCTTTTATAACCTTTTCAACATTAACAAAAATATCAGAACTGATTTTAGCCGCTTGTTCTTTCAGCATTAACCATACTTTATTGTGATACTTCTTTTGCATACCTTTATCAGTATATTCATCTGCCTTAGTAAGAACTCCTAATTGTGCTTTTTTCTGATTTCCTGGTTTGTTATGATGAAAAAAATGAGAAACTTCTACTCTTACCCGTCCATCACGTGCTTGCAACTTTAAATTATAGTCTAACCATCCTTCATACGCAGAAAGCATCATACTGGGAGAATCGAATACAGATGTAGCTTTCCCTATAAGAATTCCTGCGTCTTTATCATCCATTTGAATAACATTTTGGGAATTAGCATAATAAATAGCCATAAAACTACGTAGTGCAGCGTATAGGCTATTTTTGTCTGCATTATTTTCGGATTGAATCACTTTGAAAAATTTTAGTTCTTCGTAATTGTTCTCTTGTGCATGAGTGAATAAGGTCAAGCTCATCAGCACAAATAATAAAAGTGCCTTTTTCATACAGTATGAATATTAAGTTATAAGTGCAAATATACCCCATTTCTGCACATGTTAAAATTTTCATGTGCAGAAAATGCATTTTTGTTCAATAAAGAAGAAATACATAATATTTTCTTTATGGAATTTGTGCATAAAGAAATATTTATGTATATTTGCATTGTCATTAAAACAAAGAGATATGGAAAAAGAAACAAAAATGCAACTGGTTGCAAAGCTTACCCAGTTAAAATTGTTATCTAAAATGTATGAACACACTTTCAAGAATGCAGGAAACCAAATGAGTAGGCAGAAGATGGATGAACTCTTGGATGCAAAACTGGAAACAGACAAACAGATAGCACTTTTAGAAAAGGTTTTGAAAGAATTGGAAAAATGAAGTTAAACAAGCTCCCCATAAGGGGAGCACAAAACAATAAGCTTATGGCACTTAAAGATGATTTGAAGAAATTGCATGAAATCGCTCACTCCGGCACACCGGATGCCATGGAGAAATATGTTGCTCTCTCTGATGAAATAACCAGTAAATACACAGATCAAAAAGATGTTGATGCAATAGCCGATTTCCTAATCAATGGCTACAAGGAGGTTTCATCAGAAGCTGAAGAATTGAACAACTATATCACATTGAAGCAACAAATAGCTCCCTATACGGAAATCATTCCATTGGGATACATTGCCAAGAAGTATTTCGGTAAAAGTACCGCATGGCTTAGCCAACGTATCAATGGCAGCAAAGTTAGGGGTAAAGTTTATACGCTCAGCAAAAAGGATTTGGAGACATTCAACTTCGCTCTCCAGGATATAAGCAAACAATTAGGTTCACTCTCCATATCTTGAGAGACGTTTTATGACAACTTATCCCCGTAGTATGAACCGCTACGGGGATTTTTCGTTCTACCGACCACATCAATATAAAGAAGGCTTTCACACAAGTTGGAAGCCTTCTTTTGTTTGGAGGGGATTATTCTACTTTCATATACCCGTTGGAAAGCAAATCCTCCAAAAAATGCTCCGGGGTATCAGCTCGGACTACATGCCCCGTCTGGTCATGGAAACGGTCGGCGAAATGGTACATATACTCCTGGTCAGTACATTCGCTGTCGAAACGGCTGCTTTCACGGAGTTTGGTTACAAAGTCTGCAGGGCAGGAGGCGGCAATTATACCGCCATCCTGCAAAGTGTAAGTTGTCATCATATTATGCTAATTTTTTGGTTCTCAATTTGAAAAATACTTTTTGGTCGGCTGTCAGAAAGGGGATATTTGAAAGCGGGCATCCCGAATTCACCATGCCATGTTTTGCAAAGGTAATCATGTTGGCGGCAAACCGTATCCAATTTTCCATCTTTGTGAAATTGGTGGTACCCGAATGCTGGCGAAATTCAACTGTGCGGTGGCGTGCGTAAGCCTCAAGGTTCAATTTGTGGTAGCGGTCGTTTCCGAAGGCTGAACGTAGCTGCATGATGTTCTCTGCCTCCGTTATGCTGCGTTCCGAAATTCCGGTAAGGCATTTGCAATATCTGTTGTTCCGGCGGGTACCCGGCATAAAGGAGTCGATTACCGGTTCGAGGCGGCGGTAAGTTATTGCAAGGTTGCGCCAGGTTTCAATGGTAAAGTCTGCAGCGTCCATGTGTATATGAAGGCCGCAGCTGTCGTTCACCTTCACATTGCAATAATCGAGCACCCAGCATACCTTCTGAAGTTCCTGCAATCCGGCTTCCCCTTCAAGTATCGGGCTTACCAGCTCGAAAGTATCGTTCCCTCTAAGACTTCTGTCTGTAACCAGCTTCCAATGGTCGCGGGTGTTATGGTTGTAACCTTCCACTGCAACTGCAATTCCGGCCTCACGAAGTTCACGGGCAAGAACTCCCTTTTCGCAGTTATATGCCTCTATCTCGATGCCGAAACGTCTGTTGAAAGTATAGTCCAATTCGGGGCAGGCTGCGATGGCCGGTTGCTGGCCGAATCTTCCGGCTTCCAGCATTTTCTTATATACGTTCTGCACGAAACCGTAATTTCCGTTTGTTACCAAATCGGCTACCTGGCGGCGGGTCAGACCTAAAAGAAGGAGCTGCTGTATCTTTGCCGTCTTTGTTATGCTCTGGTTAAGAATGTTTGTAACTTGTTCGTTCATAATGTTTTATCCTTTATTTTTCGTACAGCTAAGGTAACACTATTAACGCGCATAACGTAGTAATATCTTGTTTATTATCAGTGTATTAGCTTTGTTTAGCTTGAGTAAAAAATGATTATTTTTCGTGGTAGGGATGACGGAAAAGAGTAATCAGGAGTAGCTCCTGACCGCGAACTTCGACAGCCCACAGCCAGGATGGAAATAAACAACATGAACAAAAAGTTTCTGAACCATTTAATGGCCCGATATTTGCTACTCACTAAGGGATGGTTTGACATTGAATAAATCGGTTGCTGCAGAACTGAACATGAGTGTCCAACCTATGGATTTGAATTCGGATGAGACAAAAGGGATAATGTCATGATTCTCCGATATCTTATCAAGCCATGGTAAATCCTCAGACCGTGAATCGAGAATAAGCCTTTTCCGAAGTGCCGCAAGGAGAGACAAGGTCATTTCCGAGGCAATGGCCGTCTCAACCATGTCTGCGGAATCCGAAACTTTCATGGCTATGGTAGCTGCAAGTTTCTGGCTGTCAAGAATGGAGTTGTGTGTGTCACGGCTTGATGTGAATTCTCCGAAATCCACGAACAGATAGTTGCCGGTAATATTATCGACGCGCTTCTTTACGTAATCGTATGACTGCCCGAAAACGAGATTCTCAAGTTCGGGCATTATCGGTTCCGGGAGTTTTTTGACATGCCCAAGCAGTTCCGCATATTGGACAAAGTCACTTGAGCCGTTGGCGAACATGGAGACAACCCCTTCCTTTTGGGGAAAACGGGCAAAATATCTGAGTAAATCAAGTATCATAGGATTTCATTTATTATGTGAATTGGAAGTCTGGTTTCTCTCGCAATATCCGCTTTATCCATTTTGGCCGCATGCAGGCTGCGCACCGTATCAATAATTTTTTTCCGGAGGATGGTCAAATACTGGATGACATTCATGTGTTCGATGGTTTCAATATCCCCAAACCCGTCTGAACTCAAGTTGTACAGAGACTCAAGTGCACCCGTGGAAATGGCAGAAACTTTGGTCTCCTCAAGTTCTGTAAGCAACTTGAACTCAGTTTTGGTAAACAGATAATTGATGAAGGCCTGAAAATTGAAGGCTATGGGAATAAGCTCATCCATCGGCAGCCCAGTGAACTTCTGTGCCAACTTATGCGCTCCGGCAGATGAATACCGGTCCGGATAGTAAAGGATAGCGGCCAATAACGGAAGCTGCTCTTTCGGACATACAAGGAGACCACGTGCCTCAATGAACTGGAGTGCCGTAAGCGAGCAAGTAAGACGGTTGAACATGGTTTCTATATTATAGGCAAAAAAAGTTTCATCCTCAAGATGTATCGCCGGAACCAATTGTTTGCAGAAACATGAGTCGACTGCATATTTGTAGTCCAGTCTGTCCAGATACCTGGATATGGTTATTCCATGCAACCGGTGTGGTGGTATCTTCTTACAGAGTCTGTATGTTTCAGAATCCAGTTCTTGGAGTGCTGCATCATTATCCGGATAGACAATTGTGAAGGGAAATGTCACCTGCTCTGCAAGCCAGGCCACATTTGCCCATCCATCCGTATTCCTTATTTTTTGAAGATTCCATCCCATAATCCGGCAAACATAATTCACACGAACCATGCCGACGGATATTTTTCCCTCCGCAAACCTTTGTATATCACGCATGAGTGCTTGGAAGTGATAAGGAGTTAATCCATCCCAGGAATTGGGGATGCTGTATTGCATTCCTTTTGCTATAAAATCTATTGTCAACATGGCATCAGCATTATTATGTCGTCCGGACGGTTAAAGGATGTGTTCGTATCTACAGAGCCGGAACTGTCCGTTGACAAAAGCAGATCTATATTGGCCAGTTCCCGCTTCACCTCTTCAAGCAGAGAAGCGGACAACTCAAGCATGCGGGCTTGCTCATCCTTCCCAGACCTGCTTGCCTTAGACTCGTCAAACAGACTTCTTATTGTCGGTGGAAACTCTATAATGTCAAATCGCCGCAGGGCAATGGCTATGGTCTGCTTGGCGAGGCATCGTTTGAGGAGACGCAGTACCTCTTCCTTTTTCTCTGCCCGCTCAAAATAGGCCGATATCCCGTCATCCAGCGCTTCGCTCTGGATCGGTATAGTCCGGAAAAAAAACAGATAGGACATGTCTATCGTATACAGCATGTCGAATTCCTCCGTACTCTTTATTTTAAGAACATCAAGCATCTTCTTGTATCTCGTTTCCTTCCAGGAAGGTACAGTTTGACTGTTGTCAAGCAACTGGATGACAGTATCCATGGCATTATAATAGTTCTCGATATACGACCTGCGCATGCTTTCCTGCTCATGCTTGTATATATCGACATCATCCTTACGTTTGGATACAACATCAAAAATGAGCTGTTTGGCCATGGTAAGATTGGCCATCGCAAGACGCAGGGCCTCCTTCAGTTCGCCCTCGTCTGCCGTCAGATCGGTGTAGACATCTTTGGTAAGGATGATAACCATCTGCTTTTTTGCAGAAATGGCAGACGAATTGAGCTGGTCGAAAGTGACATTGCTCTCTGCATAGGGAGCATACTTCCGGAATTCCGAAATGGTGGTAAACAGTTCTTCCAATATTCTCATGACTGTTGCTGATTTAGTCTGTTTTGAGGTGAAACATCTTCCTGGCGTGCCGGGACTTCGCGATAGAATCCAAGACGGTACCCCTGGCTGTATAAATGGGGAAAGTTTATCTGTATGGCCATATTGAACGGTTCGGAGCAGATTTCGTCTTCCGATGTCAGTGACATTATGTATATCAGATAGTTGTAATACGCATCGGCTCCTGATTTGGATATGACTCCGTCCTTGCTGACACTGGATATGGAGGAGTCAAGTCCCACGCTTGACAGCAGCACCTCATCGGCACGTTTGTCATAGGATATCAAGGCATCGATATATTCCTTGTATTTCAAATCAACCGTCTCTATCTTCCAGCGTTCCTCTTCGCCCTGGCTGTTCTTGAAGCTGATTGTCGCATATGCCTTACCCTGGTTGTCTGCACCGGACAGATAGCGGGATATCTTACGTAGTTCAGACTGCAGATACTTTATCAGGGTGGATTCCTTGAATTCCGAACCAATCACGATGCCATTGTACATCAGTTCTTCCTCATTGTTCTTCTTGCGCCGTTTATTCTCGTCGCAGAGTTTGGTTATCTGGATCCTCTTGGACTCAAGCCAGGCATTGGGGATGACAATGTGTATCTTGGCGGCAAGCGAATTACGTAAAAAGGAGTTGATATAATCAGCCGTATCGTTGGAACCCTTGATGTAGGACCTGGTACCGGCATGGGTTTCGTTCACACCGTAGAACTCATCCACGGATTTTTCCCGGTGATGGGAAATGGCCGCAAATCTGTAATTGGCAAGCTCCGAAAAGGAAAACTTCGGATAGATGCGGAAACTGGAGGTGCCATACCCCCAACGCCCTACGGCAATGTAGCGGAAATCCCGGTAGTAGACAACATCTGTCGCCACATCCTTCTTGGTGGTGGCCAGCCTGCAATGTCTGTTCTCCATGGCTTCAAGGCCGGCAACGGGCATCGTCCCTCTTGCTTTTCCCTTTGTGAAGCGCCACTTTACGAAACAGTCCCTGAAATAGTAGTAGTTCTTGATGATTGACTTCGCCACTTCCTTATAACCCGATTCAAGACCGCGCTGTTCCCAACTGTTGAGCCAGTCCATGATTTCCGGACAGTCAACCCACTGTTTCTGAAGTTTCCCGTCCACGATTGCCGGCTTGTACACGGCAAGCCCATGACCATACAGCATGTTGACCTGCTTGGTAATCAATCTCGGCAGAAGCCGGTTCTTCTTTATGTCGGACGCGACTTCCTCGCATTTCATGTTGTTGGAGCCACGGCTGCACACCTGGAATCCCTGGATGCTCTGCCACTGCGTATCCGGAAGACTTCCTCCACTCAGGGGGAACATCGGATCTGGTTCCAGGACTGAAGCCATCGGTCTGTCTCCAATCTGGAAAGATATTACATTGTCATCGTCAAGATAGCAACCGAAGTTGCCTACCATTTTGAGATTGCTTTTACTCATAACCAATCTATTTTATGAAGTTTGAAACCATCTTGAGGAAAGCCCATGTACCTGATGAGAATACGGTAGCACATCTTGGGTTCCCCGTCTGCATCTGTAAACAGAAAGAAGTTGTCACTGTCTATACTGAATCTTTCTTCAGGCAGTTGAGTACGCCATCTGCATCCTTCTTTAACTGTCAATGTGGCTGATGCCTCCCCCTTATGCCTGGAACACGGGAAGAAGGCAATGGTAAAGCAGCCGTCAGGCAGTTTTGATATCTCTTTGGCCCATTGCATCGCTTGAATACCGGTCATTGTCATTTCCATGCCCGAAAGTAGCAGGTTTCTACTGCGGGAAAAAGGACGGAAAGCCCCCTCCGTCATATTTCCGAGGAACCTCGAAGAATGCCTTGCAACTCCAAAACTCAGCGGTGCGTGCTGAACAACGCCTCACGAAGAAAACGCTTTCCTTTTTCAAAAGCATAAAAGTTTGGTTTCCAAACAAAAAGCGTTTGTTTTAATGTCAAACGATACCATTATTGTATCTATACTGACTATTTTTATAGTGAAAAACAGCCGTTATATAGCCAAATTATCAGGTAAATTGTCCGGCATGGACGATAATTCACTCAACACTTTGTTTCCATAACGCCCGAAAAGAAGATAAATCAAGGCACTGGGAAGCTGCGTTGTCAGCCCGGCCTGGTTCTTGAGAGGCACTTTCTTTTCCGAAGATTTGTCCAGCTCGATGCGGCCTTCCGTTTTTTTCAACGGTGACAGCATAATGGCACTACAAAGGTTCCTGCACTCGTTTTCGTCTATTAAAATTTCCGGCAAGGCATTGCTCCGGCCTCCAAACATAAGAAGCAACAACTTGAACTGCTGCCAATGGTAGACGGTGGCCTGCCCTTCGTTCATCAGTTCCACCTCAAAGCCATAACTTTCCAACTCACGCTTCAAGGCACGGCTGTCGGTGGTTATCTGTTCCAGTTCCTCACGGCGTTTGTTCCCGGCACGGTCAGGGTAGAGAATGATACGCTTATTCAGGGAATCAGCACCGAAAAACTCATAGAACTGACGGGCGAGTTCGGGCTGTTCATCCGGGTAACAGCAATAGAGTTCCTTTATAATACGGAGCTGACGGCCGTATTCCTTTTCCTGCCCGACAACAAGGCTGGAAAAGTGGCCGGGGTCATATCCTACCAGTAGCTCGTCACGCTTGTTGTAGTGCTTCAAATAGCGGGCTGTGAGTAGAAAATGTTCCCGCAGGTCAAGTCGTAGAATGGATTCATAAATATAGCTGTCTGAATACTGATGTTTCTCCTTGTTGTAGTTGGCGAAGAACTTATTGATAACCTCCTTATGGCGGATAGCGCAGATGGA
Organism: Bacteroides sp. AF25-5LB; assembly: GCF_003602965.1. Taxonomy (NCBI): domain Bacteria; kingdom Pseudomonadati; phylum Bacteroidota; class Bacteroidia; order Bacteroidales; family Bacteroidaceae; genus Bacteroides; species Bacteroides sp. AF25-5LB. The sequence continues at coordinate 256,562 of NZ_QTMC01000005.1, read as the reverse complement.
AGTGAGGAATTCGTCCATATCCAAGGTCTCAAGCTGCGTCTTGAAGAACTTCGGACCGAGAATATCCTTGTTGCAGAAGGAACTGGCACGGACGTACAACGTGGTGTTACGGCGCATGTCCGCCAGGCGGGGCTGCCATAAAGATATGATGCGATTCTGCCTGATGATTTCAAGACGGATACGTTCAAGGGTAACGGGATTTGTAGTTTCCCGTTGGGAATTTATAAGTTTGTATTTCTGATAGATAGCTGCATTTACATGAAGCGCAACTGTAGATATTTCCCCCATCAGTTTCGTATCCATATTCTTCTCATATTCCTCGAACCAGTCATCTTCGCCGAGGTCCACACGCGCGGTATCGGATACGCCCGTGATTCCTTGGTAATAAGGTGACCGGCGTATTTCGGCACTGGCACCACGGAGGGAAGGGAACAAGCGGGTTTTCAATTTCTCCCCTTTGTTGTGTTTCATCTCTTCAATGATGGCGTGGACGGCAGAGCGTCCGGCAACGGACTCCGGCTGGTCCGAGCTTACCAACTGGATGTGATGGCCATCCCGGAAAACGACACTGTGTTTGGGGTAGGATATGGGATATCGGGGCTTGCGGAAATGAGAAGGGAGCTTATTTTCGCCCACCACATAATCGATGCCATACTCCAGCATGGAACGTACCTTCCCACCTACGGTGACTTCCCTGGAGAAATAAGCCTGAAGGTTGGGCCATACGTTCGTCATCAGGGCAACGTAGGTCTTATGTACCAGAAACGACAGCTCGCCTGGCATGTCATTGGCCACACGGATGATACGTGGGCCGGTGATACCTTCCGTCTTGCCACCTGCACGCGCCACTTCGGCAAATATGTTGTTGGCATCGATGACATTGACCAGTATCTGCATCTGGTTCATGTAGTATTCCTCAAACCGGGAAGTGGTTTCAATATCAGTTTCCATCTTACTCTTCATTAAGTTCTTCGTATTCAGCTTCCTCAATATCCGCATCGCGCAGCAGACGCTTCTTCTCGGCCTTCTCGATGGGAAGGTTCTCTATCAAGTTCAGATAGAAGCCTTTATTGTGCTTGGAGGCAATCTCCTTCAGGGAGGCCTTGCTGTATCCCAGGTCTTCCGGAGTAAGTTCGGGAGATATCAGGAAGACGATCCCCAGGTTACGGTCGGCTTCGGCAATCTCGGCGGCACGGCGACGGCACTCCAGGGCGGCGGCATAGCACTTGCCCTGGGTCTTGTAGTCACCGGCAGCCGCACATAGTTTGGCAAGATCCTCGTACTTGTCGGCATAGTTGGACTCCCACACCTTGATGGACACATTGTTGTCGATATTGAAGTAATTGATGGCCGCATAAATGCGTGCCTTACATGTACGTTCATCCACATTAATCTGCTGCTGGGCATTGATGCGCTGGCGCAGCTGCTTGGCGGCACGGGTGATGTTACGCTCGTATTCGTAAATCTCCGCCGCCCATTGCAGCTGCTTGAGGAATAACTGCACATCGGCAGGAATGCCATCACACTTCCCGGTGGTGAGGAATGCGGTTATCAAGTCCGGATGTATCTTATCAAGGGTGTCGAGTCTGGTCATATTCCAAAAAGTTGGTTTCTTAAGTCTTTGACTGTCCGTTCCTGCTTACGTGTTTCCAAGGTCTCAATGGCCGACACATCACCGGTCTCGGCTTTCTTGGCAAGTTCGGCATCGATATTGTATTCTCCCAGGGCACAACCGTTATGGTAGGCGTCGTAATATACGTCACCGGGTATCGACAGACGGACTATAAGTGCCGTTTTTTCTTTCCCACGCAGGCCGAGAAGCGTACATATACGGTGGGGAGTGTACCCCAAGGCACCGAAAGTACGCACTTGGGATACATATTCGTCACCTATCAAGGTGGCCTTATCGACATTTGAAGTTGGACTGATTTCATTTTTCATGTTATTGTTCTATTTCGTTGATGGTCTTATATATCTGATATATCACTTGCGGCACCATGGCATTTCCATAGGCTTTTATTGCTTCTGTCCTCCATCTGGAATAAGAGTTTTGACGGATGGACCGGGAGCCTTTAAAAATGGCATCAGTATCCAATAAGTCGGAAATCCCATCATCTCCTCGACAAATAGGGGGTTGAGTTGGGAAGTCTTCCCAATACCGTAATCCGCATGTATTTCCCCACGCAGACTCGTTCTCTGGAGAGAGGGATTTTTCCTTGTCGAGCCTCCCTTCCAATCCGACGCAGTCGGTGTGCTCATCAGATGGAAAATCCTTCCAAGTCCCACACTTCCGTTCGAACCGTTCTGATTCACTTTCCGAAACATCCCGTTCTTCGTAATGATAAAGCGGTCGTTCTGTCCTATTACTGCACCAATTGAACTGTCTGCCGCTTGAGGAGTAGGAAGAAGTCCCCCATAAACAAGCTGGCTTAGCAGACTGTTGTATGTCGTTCCGTTCTTGTACCCCTTTTTGAGTGTCCTTTCCTTCATTTTTTCCGGTGCTTCGCAACGTTGGACAGTCGTGGGAGTCTGCAACAAATTCGTACGGAGGTATTCTGCCATCCATATCCGATTTTCCTTTGCTCCTTTTTTTTCGTAATCTGAAGCTGTTGTTACAAGCGATGAACCAGACTCTGTCTCTTCTATGGGGCGCACCGACGGCACAAGCCGGTATAACAATCGGTTGGACAGTATATCCTTCGGCTTCAAGATCCTTGCAGATGGTTTCGATGACAAACTCTTGTTTATCCTCATGCTCCGTAGTCGGCATACTTTCCATGTCAGCCTTCTTGCTGGGTTGTACCATTGATAAGATGCCAGCAACATTCTCACCAACAACCCAAGGCGGTCTGATTTCCCGTATGGCACGTTTAAATTCCGGCCAGAGGTAGCGGTTATCTTCTGTTCCCTTTCTCTTTCCGGCCACACTGAACGGTTGGCATGGAAATCCTCCTGTGAGGACATCAATTTTCCCTTGCCATTCTCTAAAATCTGTTTTTGTGATATCCTCATAACTTTTTGAATTAGTGAACCAATAATTAAGTACTTGTCTGCAAAATGGGTTGATTTCGCAATGGAATACATTTTCCCAACCCAACCAATAAGCGGCCAATTCCGGCGCACCTATTCCGCTGAAAAGTGATGCATGTCTCATTGGATTACCTTGTTTGGGCCAGTCATAATCTTTGCTGTCTGTTCCACATCATGTGATTTCCCGTTCCGAATCAACCGGATGGGCTGTTCAGGGAACATGGCGCGGTACCTGTGAATGGTGGCTGTAACATATTTCGGGTCTATCTCCATAGCATGACAGATACGGTCTATCTGCTGGCATGCCATGAGTGTAGAACCGGATCCGGAGAAGATGTCGAGGACTATCTGACCGGGAGTGCTGGAATTGGATATAGGATATGCCATAAGGGCTATGGGCTTCATTGTCGGATGTATGGCATTGCGCTGCGGCTTGTCGAAATTCCAGACGGTAGTCTGCTTACGGTCGGAATTCCATTGATGTCCGGCACCCGGTTTCCAGCCATAGAGACAAGGTTCATGCTGCCATTGATAATCCTGGCGTCCCATCACCATAGTATTCTTTACCCAGATGCAGCATTGTGCAATCTTGAATCCCGCTTTCCTGAGAGAAGCCCGGAAATTCTCGCCTTCACTGTCCGCATGGAATATATAGTAGGATCCTCCCGGCTTGAGTACGGCGAACATGACAGAGAACACCTGCCTGAGAAAGGTGGCGAACAAGTCGTTTTCCATGGAATCGTTCTGGATGGTGAGTTCCTCCTCTGTACCGCCTTCATAGTTCACGTTGTACGGTGGATCCGTGACGCACAAGTCCGCATGTTGCCCATCCATCAGCGCCGTGATGTCCGATTTGGAACGGCAATCGCCACACATCAGACGATGGTTACCGAGTAACCATATATCGCCGGGTCTGGCAATTACAGTATCTTCAGATGCAGGAACATTAAAATCGATGGCATCTTCCTGCACATTTTCCGACTCATGCTCTTGGGCAAACAAGGGAGATACCTGCCCGAAATCAGTGGTCTTGACCTCATAACCCAGGTTGAAGCGCTGCAGGGTGTCAGAATCTATATTATATTTTTTGAACAGCAGGGTATCCGGATTCCTGGTGGCAAACTCGGAATTATAGGCTGCTATTTCCTCTACCGCTTCCTTCTTGTCTGCCGCAAAAATGGGTTCATAAGGTATTTCCGGTATTGTAAACCCAGACTTGCGCAATGCAAGCAGTGCCTTCCGTCTCTGATGGGCATCGATAATCCAGAGCTTTCCGTCCGGATCCTGCCAGGCTTTGAATGCATACTTGAAACCACGGGTGATGATAAGCATCTGCAGTTTCGATAATTTGTCAGGATCAGACTTCTTGAAGTCTTCCTGAAGCTCCAAGAACGAATCCAGCGGGGCAGTAGGCAAACCACCCAAATTAAATACTTCTATCAGCTTTTCCATTTTACTTCGAATTGAATTTTTGCAATATTGCTTTGAACAGTGATTCCCGTTCACGGTGACGTCGGAGATTCTCCTTGTCTTGGGTGCGCTTGTTTTGCCTGTCAGCGCGTTTCAGGTAACACTCGTATCTGCGGATATTGTCCGTCACATTCTTATGCAGGCGCAGGAACTCCTGCGGGTCCGTCTGCAGCAGCTTCTCCAGTTGTGCTCTCTCTGACTGGTGGGCTATGAGCGGATGAATGTAGAGGAACTTCCCAGTGTCGTTGAACGATTGCAGCTCATCGAATGCCTGAAGATTACGGATACGCAGTTCCACCATGTCCATGATGTCATGCTTCTGCGGTTTTCTTTCCAGACTTTCGTCGAGCTGCTTCATCTGTTTCCAAGTGACCACGCGGTCGTTGTAGATGAGTGTGGCTATTTGGACTTGCGGGTCGAAGAGGTTGTCCCAGTCGATTTGCGGGTATTCCTCTTGCTTTTGGACTTTACCGGAACCTTGGCCGGCTCTTTTTTTTTCTCTTCTTCCAGCGCCTGCTCAGTCTCCTGGGCACGGGCTTCCGCTTCATCCCTGGCTTCCTCCGCTTCATCGGCACGCTGTTCGGCTTCTTCAGCACGGGCTTCCGCTTCATCAAGCGCTTGTTTCAACTCTTCTGCCGAGTTGTCAGCCGGAACTGTTTCAGGCTTTTCAATGTCGTCATGTGGACCGGTTCCTTCAGCATGTGTTGTTTCCCCTTTGGGCATTTGCTGTTTTTTTTCGGCCGGTTTTTCCGCAGCAGGGGCTTCTGTTTTCTTTTCTCCGGCATCTTCTGCCTCTTTTGCGATCATAGCCCGGCGATACTCACGTATCTTCTCACGTGTAGCACAATCTAACAGTGCATAAAGGATATCATCGGCATAACGTTTGGGATTGCGTGAGAATGTGGCAAGCTGCGGAAATCCAGGAACTTCTTTAGCCAGTAACTCAAGGTCATATTGTGCCACATCCGGATTCCGGAGAGCCACGAAATGTGTCTTCTTTTCTTTGAAACTATACATAACATACAGATTTAAGTCTTACAAGCCAACACGCTGCCTATAAGGGAATTCTGCTGACTTGTAAGAGGTGTTTTTTACTAAGCTGTCTGCACACGGCTGCCGGATACCTCGACAAGTGTAGAGGCATCAAGCACCATGAAGGTGATGGAAGAACCCGCTTTGGCTGTCCAGGTAGCTCCATCCTCAAGCACAAAGCTGTTGCCGTCGGCAATGGTGGCCGCCTTGTCGGTACCGGTACCCTCAAGTGTGATGTAACGTCCCTTATCATTGGCTGTCAATCCGCTGACAGTGGAAATGGCGTATGTGCCTTCATTGCCATCGGGGATGGTATAACGGTTGTTGGTGGATTTAATGGCAAGTGCCGTTGCGCCAGCCGTGTGAGCAGCTGCCGGAGCACGGACAATATCGCCCGTATACTTGTAGTACTGGTCAATGCTTGTACGTGTGAAGGTATAGGTTACATAACGCCCGTCCTTGTCATTTTTGGACTCGAAGGAGGAGAGTACCATCGGACGGTCATAGTTGCCGAGAATATACCACTGCGCATCGCCCACTTCCTTGAAAAGGATGATGAACTTGCCTCCGGCATGCTGTTCAATGAAATCGAGCAGCTGGTCACGCATGCCGCCCATGACGGCAACAAAAGTGTTGGTACCGCTGGTGGTAATGTCTCCTTTCTCACCGGTTGAAGTGTAGGTGGGAATATCGTGCGCCGCAAAGTACTTCATGTATTGTCCGGCTTTCATCGGGATGGTGCTTATCTCACGCTGCTGGTTTGGAAGCGGAAAGGGGACATCGGAATTTATCTGGTCGACATCCACCAGGTAAATCTTGTAGGCTATATTCGAGCCGTGCGTCTTACGGTCGGATACATCGTCCACGTCACCGATGACCATCATGGCGGCCAGTGTGGTACCGGAAAATCCGTAAATTCCCAGCACAGAACCGGGAGACATGACCATATCAAGAATAAACACGAGTGCCAGAAGCACCATCAGCGAAAGGAAAAACCGGACCTGCATCTTACGGGCAGCCTGGTTCCCTTTACGGAAAGGATTTGAAATTCTTTTTGCTTTCATACAATTTTAGTTTTTAAGTTATAAAAAACGGAGCGGGCTTAAGTGGACCCGCCCCGCGCTACCTGAAAACAATCTGTTCTTATAGACAACCAATTATCTGACTCCAGGAATGTTGGGCTGGAGTGCAGCGTTCACCTTGCGTACACCGCCTACCTGACGTTCCAGTTCCAAGAAGTTACCCTTACTGTTCAGGATTACCATTATATAGTCACCCTCTTTGGTCGGAGTATAAGCTTCCGTAATGTCGGCAAACTTGTCCGACTTGGCGATGGTAGTGGCATTCTCCGTGCTGCCACATTCAATGATGTAGGCTACACCGGCTTTGGCATTCGTAATATCCGTAATCGCTTTGGCTCCAGTGTTGGCCGCTGTTATCTGCCAGAATCCCTTTGAAGCATCGACAGTGGTCGCGTCCGCTGCCATATCGACGGTAGGTTTGTTTATGAAGATCTGCTGCCATTCGTAATTGTTGGCCTTCAGTTTTTCCAGGCTGTCAAAACGGCGGCCGGTGAACGAAGCGGCGGTGCCTTCTTTCCAGGTGGACCATGCCTTTACCAGTTCCATGTCCTCTTTCACCTTGATAGAGAGCATCTCGCCCGGTACGAATTCCAGGAACTGGAGGTTGCCCGGAACATCCATGAACATGAGGGGAAGCTGACCGAGGTAAGGCAACCAGATGATACGCATATTCGTGTCAGGTACCACATTGCGGTAACTGTCTGGACCGGAAAAGTCAATGTCCTTTCCATATTTGGCGCGGACATTCTTAATCCACCAGGGAAGATGGGTCTTATTCAGATAGAGGACGTGGCGGTCAAGATCCATGTCTTCTGTGCAGGATGCCACCACATCGCCGACAAACTCCTGAACGGAATCCAACATGTTGGAAGCCGTGTAGCTGCGATAGGACTCATCGTCATGGGGAAGAATCTTAAACTCATGCATGTAGCGGACCAGTGTGTATATGATTCCGGTCGATGCGTTCAAGTAACTGCCTGCGACACCCGTTTCCGGCTTGACATAGATACCCCGCATACGGCGTTTATTCTGCTCCACCTGCGCAGTTTCCAATGAGTTTAGGATGCAGAACTCGATCATGGTCCACTTGATAGGATCGGAGCCTTCCTTGTTCAGATAAGCGATGTACATGCGCTCCAGTTCTTTCATCGGACCGAACTTGAGTTTGATCATCGCATCATCCACATGACCCATCTCGTTCTCAAGCTTCATGTCACCCTTCCAGATTTCACCCTGCTGGTAAGCTTGGGAAACTTCGGAGAAGAAGGCATTGAACACGAGGTCATGGTCTTGAATTCCATAGCGGACGGGAAAATACTGCGTGAGGTCGCGGACTGAGAGTACACGGGCAATCAAATAGTCCTGACGCAGAACCACATACTGGTTGCCCACACCGGCTGTATCCACCCCTTCGTAGTTCGTACTGAATTCTCCGGCTGCCAGACGTTTGGCGTCAAGCATGCCGTTTCTGTGCAGATAATCGTAACGCTGCTGCAGTGAACGGGAGAAAGTAACGGCCTGGCGACGGAAAGCGGCCCCTTCAATCTCTTCATTCCATGGACCGTAAGAAGAAGCGGAGGCCGGATTGACAGCAATTTTGTTCCAACGTTCGGACATGGAGAACATCTGGTTTTCGATACCGAAAAGATACCGGGACCGGTCTGCCGGTCCCGTGAACATGATGGAAGCGGCTGTCACTGTCCGGGAAGGGATATCATCCTCCGCGCGGTTGTTCATATTGTCAACCAGGCTCTGCACAGCGGTGGCCAGTTGCACCAGGCCTTCACCGTTGGCTGGCTGTGAAATGGTCTGCACCGGTCCATTCCCACTATTTTCCTCTTCCGTGGCTGTTGAATTGGTTTGTACCGGATTGACGATACTTCCAAGAATGGACTGTACCTGGTCAATCTGTTCCTGGGTGACGGCAACCGTTTGCCGTTGCGCCGCCTGGTCTGCAGCCAAGTCATCCTGAAGGATAGACTGGTACTCCTGATTATAGGAGTTGACTATCTGTCCCCATTCTTCCTGGGTCAGTTGATTGGCTTTCGCTTTGTCCAGCAGATTCATTTTCTGCAGGACGGTCTGAATTCTTTCCTTTAAATTCATGATAAACAAAAGTTAAGTTATAAATAGTTGAGAGCACTTCTTTTTATATTCTCAATCTCCATATAGCTGCGACCGAGCTCTACAGCCTTGACCACAGCTTCGGGAAAAGTCATGGAGGCGTCAACCAGCCCTTTATCGATGGCATGCGGAGTATCGAACGTTTCACCACGGAATACCGGATCGTCTTCCGGCAGGTTGCCCAGTTGCGGTCTGGACGCAAGAACGGCGGCAAGGAACTGTTCATTGGGTGGATCCAGTTCTTCTTTGATGTACTGTTCCGGTTTCCCTCTGAGCAAGTCATCCGTCTTTTTATTCTTCAGATCTGATTTCGTGGCTTTGGCCTGAATGAGTTTGAGACCCATCCTTTCGAACCATCCGTCATAGTTACAAGTGGAAATCATGGTTCCTATGCAGCCGATGGTATCATAGGCCGTGAGTGCGGCAATGAAACTGGAATGGCAGGTTATATAATAGCTGGCCGAACAGTTGCACTGCTCAACCAATGTCATGACGGGCTTGCCGAGTGAGCGCATCGTCTCACTGAGTCTGTCCATATACCATGCTTCCCCTCCCGGAGAGTTCACATGCAGGAAATGGCAGGTTATGGCCGGATTGGCTTCTGCCGCAAGCAGGTCCCGTTCGAACTGCTTGGAGGAGAAATACCACTGACAATCTGAGGTGATGAATCCCCAGATACGGTGATAGGCGATACTGCCTTCAGGAAGTTCGTCAGAAGAGAAGTCATCGGTGACGGTTATACCCTGGAGTTCTGAACGGGCCTTCATTTCCTGCTGAAGAAGTGAAAGGGCCTTTTTCGATGTCTCTTTATATGTGGGAGGATTTTCATTGAAGAAAAAGGATGTCGGCTGCAGACTGTCAGCGGGCACCAATGGAAAAGCCTCTATCATGGCAGAAGACAAGCCCTCTGCCGTGATAAGAAGCCGGTGTATATTTAAAGTAAGAAGCTGGCGTAGATAAGTTCTGTTCATTGCGTATCTTTTCAGCGAAGATAGGCAGCCTGCAGAAAGGGGTGAAGGACGCTACAATAGCGGGGAACTGAGCATTTTGCATTCAATTTTCAGAGTTGCCGAATTCAGATTGGGGGATATCGAGACAATGGCGGGTATTTTTTTGTCCCCGATCCGGAAACTCCGGTGCCTGGTGTCAGTGAACTCGACAATGCAGAACCTGCCAGCCAGGAAGTCTTTCATCACTCCGGATGGAGGAAGGCTTATGCTTATATCTTTATTGCAATTGAAACAGCGGCCCGCCTCTGAGGATTCCGGTACCGGAGTAAACTCAAACTCATCGGCCATGAACCGATAGACATCCTGGCGCATGTTACTCACCGGATAGACTTTAATCTGAATGGAAAGTTCTTTCATATTAGGATATTTATTTGTAATTCAACAAGTTCGCCATACATAGGACATTTTGTCCGCCATTTTGGGACAAAACGCATAGTTCGGTCGGTGATTTTTTAGCCGTTTTTTAACTTCTTTTTATATTCGCGGCGTTTTTTCCGCTTGCGGATGTTCTCCCGCCACCGATAGAAGTTCTTCAGCAACGCATCCTCACTGATGCTGTCTATGCAATACGCACATAGGAAATTGTGAACGATATCGAGATTGTTCAACTCATGCCCGTTCAAGTCGTTCTCGTCCATTGCCGTATGAAGTTCCCGGTTGAACATCCTGCGTATTTCCGTTTCTATGATTTTGGCCGACCGTGGAGACAGATAGTTGTATATTTCCGGATCCTTACCGATACGCCTCTCCGGGAGTATGATAGTCAGATTACCGTCATCTATGGGAGACTGGTTCTGATGACGCCGCGACATCAGCGTCCATATCACATGGTACAAGTCCGTATTGTCAGGAATACGGAAAGGTTCATCCGCACCGTTGTTGTACTTTCCACGCAGATATTCAGCCAGGTAAGGTGTAATTGAAATACTCGTCGTAATCATGCTCATTTCCTTAAAAAATTTTTTTGAAACCGTTTTTGTTTATTTTTGCTTCCAACTGTCCTACAGTCCAACAGCATTATTAAAGTTACTGATTATTATTTAGTTATACAAATTTACTATAAAGAAAATACTGTTGGAGGACGTCCAACACGTCCAACAAGCCGCATTTTTTGCCGTTTTTGTTGGACGGAGCCAGTTGGATGGTTGAAAAATGGCAATCCAACACGTCCAACAGCGTCCAACAAGACAACGCCATTGTAGTATATATATGATTAAATAGAAAATATATACTACTATACAACAGAGAGTTACATTTTAAAATTCTTTCTCTTGTTGGACTGTTGGACTGTTGGACGCCTCTTTTGAAATATTTTCTTTTCAAAACTCCCTCTATATTGCTTATCTTTTTATTCCAGGGGGTCCGGGGGATGGAGTAGGGAAGTATCATAAGATACCAGGAGGATGAAACCGAACGAAATGTCCGTAAATCAGAATATAAAAAAGCATTTATTCCCGATGGGGCGGCCACCGGGAATAAATGTCTGGTTTGTGATATAGGAAAATGTAACATCAGAACTTCAGTTCCTGGGGGGCACCGATTGCTCCGATAGGGTCATTGTCGGGATTATCGTCAACACGGGATTCTTCAGAACCGCGTTGCAAATCAATGCTATATAATTCTCTGAAAATTTCGTAGTTGATAGCTATGCAACTGGAATTGGTACACTTCTTCTCAACTTTACGCACCATGTCATTGTTGAGCTTTACCGGAATTCCGGTTTCATTGGGAGTATCTTCCTCGAAACCGCCGCGTGGTACCTCCACGACTTCATACCAATTGAACCGGCGTGCATGGACAAAGCCCAGGTAACTGGGATGGGAGCGGAGGTTCTGCTCGATGGTCGACTGCGTTGAGTCTTCCTGATTATAAGAAGAACGTGCGTACTGCGTATAGATGGTACTGACGCGTAGGAATAACACGCGGGTTCCTGCAGGAATAGGAACCTCTTTCTTCTCTCCTCCGGGCAGCTTGATGGTGATTCGTTCCGGTGTATCAATGGCGAAGTCCCTGCCTTCCCTGATTGCCTTGGTATCAATCATCACATCCATAGCCTTGAAGAATGTGGCCAGCTTATCCGTCTTGGAAATCAGTTCCACCTGGAATTTGATTTTATCGCAGGCTATTTTAAAAAACTCCTCATAGGTGAACGGTAATTTCAACTCTGTATAATCCTCAATCAGTCTGCATGTCGCCAGAAACAATGATGCAGTCTTCATGAGGCGGTCAATCTCACCGGCATTTATCAGCGCCTGCTTCAATTCATCATAGGATTTCTGTTTCAGTGCCCGGAAATGCTGCATTACCAGCGGACGCAGCTGAAGGACTTCAAAGAGGACATTCGACAACCCGATTTTGGCCGGATCCTCTATATCCTTGAGTTTGTTGAAAAGCTCCACTTCCTCTTGGGTTCGGTTTTTCGGTTTGGGGACTTCGCAGACTATAATACGTGACATGAGTGCATTATCATCACGTTGGGGAGTTTCCTGGCCGCAAATGACAACCGGCGCGTATACCTTGTCGTTTTCTATCTCCTTGCCGGATGTGCCTTTACGCTTCTGTCTTCCATCGCCATCATATACTATTCCTTTAAGTGCCTGGAACTTTATATCTGATATATCCTTATTGTTGTATTCATCAAGGACAACCGGAACATCCCGGAAAGTGCTCATCAATGTGGACATGGCGGCATCGGTACCGATGTTCAGGTTGAAAATCGGTATCTTGGGAGATATGAACAGGGAACGGATGGATATCGCAATCTGTGTTTTTCCGGATGACATCGGTCCCATAAAGAATGGCGCTGTAAACAAACGGTCTATGCAGTGTATATTGCTTCGGAAAGCACACATGATGGCAAAGAGAATGGCCCATTTCCCGTTGTCGTTGATTTTATATACACGGTCCATCAGTGAGGCCCATTCGTCGAAAGTGCAACGTTTGTCTATAGGGATTTCCTTATAGACAAGCTGTGAAATAAGTTCGTACTTGTCGGACTGCTTGCCGGAACCGGCATATATGGTGGAGAATGCCGGCAGATAATAATTCCGGCCATTGTGAGTGACCACTCCAAGCTCATTTACCGCATCAAATCTCGGTATTCCGTCAACAACATGGAAGATGCCGTTGGCGAAGGCAAAAAACTGCTGGTCTTCCCGTCGGGAAAAACCGTCTTCTTGCTGGTTCCCGTATGTGGAAACCTCTGTGCAAGTAACATAATGTCTGCTCATATATTCACGTATTTTAGTCCAATGTTTCTCTTCACCATTGGTGAAGTTGACTGCTTCCAGCATAATCAGCTTCTCCTCAACAGTGCTTTTCTTGGCCAGGATTTTGGAATTCACCTCAATGTAAAGCGGTGTCTTGTAATAACGGCGGTTTATTCTAAGGACACGCTTGTTTTCCTCGTCGTTGTCCGAGTAAATATGCAAAAGTGGAATCATATAGAAATCACCTACCATGGTATGGCCGGACTTCTCATTCTTGAAAAGGTAGCATACCGGTTCCCCCTGCTTGTTTAACTTCGGATAGTAATTGCATTGCTGGAACATCTGCAGATATTCCGGATTGTCCTGGACATAACGGGGAAGTTCGTCCGGGTCATAATTCTCTTCAGTATAGTCATCGTCCGTCCGTTGTGCATTGATGGCCATGCGTGACTTGCGTTTGGCCAGATAGGGCTTGAGTATTTCATTCAGGGCTTGCTTGGTCAGACCCAGGCAATTCTGAAAGTAGGTAAAGTTGATGATGCGTACCGAATCTTCCGCGTAGCTGATTATTTCGGCACAACGTTCGATATAGGGAGCACGCTCGCCATTATAGGTCTTAAAAAAAGATTTGTGCAGGAATACATAGAATTTCGCGAAATTGAAAGTCTCGATGATATCGTTTGCCTCCCCGTCCATATTTTCCTCGTCGTCACTTCCTTCCTCATCATTATCATCCTGGACATCCCGTTCGACCGTTATGGTGATATTGGAGAGCCCGGCACGGAAAATGGCAGATAATCCGGCAAGGTAACCGGATTCCGTACCGTCCTTTGCAATGGTAAGGCCATCGCTGTCAGAGGTGAACATCTGGCTTGCCTGACGCAACTGCTGTATGTCGTTCATTCCAGGAATGCCATGGACGTATGCTATGGGAGCATCTCCATACAAGGTGAGGAACTCCTGATAATTCGATGTCAGGATGCAAGGCTCATTCCCGCTACGTGCCTCCGCAATCATATCGATACCATATATGCCGGGAGCCATCTTGTCTTTCTCCTTGATGGAAGCTGTCTTCCGCTGCCGCAAGATGGAATTCACTTTCCGCTGGATGACTTCCGTGTTGCAGCCGAAAATCCCGGCCATTATCTCTATGCACTTGAGAAGAAGCGTTTCCGAAGGGATGACAGATATGAGGGTTGAAAGCCGTTGCATTGCCTCTTCCTCTCTGTTTGGATCGGTTCCGGGATTCTTGCCTCGTAAGGAGATGGCAAAATATTGAAGGAAATTTTGTTCCCGGTTTGCAAGCCATTTCCCGGTTTCAAGTTTCTGCTCCTGGGCAATATTATCAGGATCTTTCCCTTCAGGAAGCGGAACTGCACTGACCTGGAAACCCGCACGCAAGAAAGCCTCACAGTTGGCCAGTGACGCTTTCAGCCCGGCTGTATCCGCATCATATACAAGTATCACGCGATGGGTGAATCGGCCAAGCAGCTGTATCTGTTCCGGAGTCAGTGCGGTTCCGCTGGTGGCAACGGTATTGCAGACACCGAACTTGTGCATGGACATGGCATCGAACTGACCTTCGACTATATACGCACAATCATACCTTGCAATGGCAGTACGTGCCTGGTACAGACCGAAAAGGTGAGTGCCTTTCTTGAACAACGGCGTGTCCCCGGTATTGACGTACTTGCCGGTGTTTTCCTGCGGGGTCAGCCAGCGTCCGGTATATCCGTTTATGTTGCCCTTGATATCAAAATAGGGAAACATGATGCGGTCCTTGAAAGTGTCGAAGGTGAAGTTCTTCTCGCTTCTCTTCAGGATGTCCGTTTCAAGCAGCTTCTGTTCGGAAAATCCGGCTGCAAGCATCTCCTTTTTAGCCAGGTTACCTGTCGGGGCATATCCAATTCTGAAATCCTTCAGGACTTTGTCATCCAGGCTGAACCCTCTGTCATGCAGATAAAGTTGCGCTTCCGGAAGATGCTTCTCGAAAAAGAATGCGGCGCCTTTCATCGCTATACGCTGCGCTTCACGTTCTTTTACCCTGGCCGTTTCCTCGTCGGACATCACCCGTTCAGGAAGAGAGATTCCCGCACGGCCAGCCAGCCAGGTGACAGCCTCGTTGAATGACATGTTTTCATGATCCTGGACAAACTGGATGACATCCCCTCCCTTGCCGCAGACGAAACACCTGTATGTCTGTCTTGACGGACTGACGGTCATCGACGGATGCCGGTCCGGATGAAACGGGCAGATCCCTATATAATTGATACCTCTCTTGTGAAGGGATACAAACTGGCCGATCACGTCCGTAATCTCGTTGGCATCCTTTATTCTCTGTTTTAATTCGTCATCAATCATTGTTCTTCAAATATGCAAAGTTGACGCGCTGCGAATGCCTCCTCCAGTGTTATGCCGAAATACTTCGACAACGCGATATATTCTTCTTGGTTTATATTTTTTCGGCCATAGAAAATATCCCACCAGCGCATCTGGTTGATGCCTACCTCCTGGTAGAAGGCACGGTTGGGCATGAAATTTTCCGGATGCCGGAATTTCAGTCGGAGAATTTCCTGCACCATATTCCGTTTGACTGTCTGTCCCACTACAATATGCTTCCGGTGCATATATAACTGTACAGCCAATGCGGATCTTCCCAAATGCTCCGCCATTTGTTCCAATGTCTTCTTATTGACATTTTCCCGGACGTATCTGTCCTCATCGGGTTGCCATCTTCCATTGTTCATAGCTTTCTTTCCTCCATATCTGTGTATAGTCTTCATTGAATTCGTATTCAGGGTGCCCGGTGATATAGCAGCAACAGAATTTGATAAATAGTTCCTGCTGCTCCGGTATGACCGAGCCCCCGATATCATAGTAATGCATGACCTTGAGCTTGTCGAGGGCACTATATACCCTCGTCTCAAACTCAAGAAAAGCGTCGACGCCAAGCTTCTCCAAGAAACGGTCTATCCAATCAAGATTTTCCATTCTATATTTCAATAGGCTTTCCATATCGTCAAGGACGTTATCCGCTCCTACAGTTCCCGCGTTTCCTTCAGGCTCCTAATGAACAAGCTCATCAGTTTCACATATAGTCCGGAATCTTCCTTCAGATTATCCGGATTCTTGCCGGTAAGCTGCACCTTCATATTATCCTTGGAGTAGTCATGGCATATAGCCAAATGCAGCTCTCGGTTCCGGTCATCAACTACCGAGACCTTCACTTCCTCCACCACACTCCCCAGTTCTGAGGCATCCAACCACAAATATGACTTTTCATCTGTCTTCAGATGGCAGTACCGATGTACCTTGCCACCTTTACGAATTAACTCCACTTCGACGATTGTCGCTACTTGATTGGTACGCAGAATGCGTACCTTCTGACCTTTTTTCATTGATATTTCTTTTTTATTCATTACTTTTTAGTTTTACGCTAATAAATAATCTATTGTTATTAAAAACTCATATGCTACTCGCGGGTCAATCGCATTTCCGAGGGCGTGAGTTCTGTCCATCCAATTGGGAATCCCATAAACCACTCCATCCAGCCCGGAGTAATATCGGAGGGATTGAACCCAGCTCTCGAAATGTGTGCAGTCAGGTAATTGCTTTTTCGTTTGTCTGAATGCTTTAAAATGCTCTCCCGACGTAACTTTATCCTTTTTGCTTCCGAAGCTGTTAAGGCAGGCAACAATCCAAACTCGCTTCCTTTCTTGAAAAGAGTCCTTACCCGCAGCTGGAACAATAAACGGTTGTACTTCGTAGCCTTCACTTTCCAAATCAAAGCACACTTGCTCGAAGACCACTCCGTCTGCGTTACTAATAAGTCCGAGAACATTTTCAGCGACGACCCATGTCGGCCGACATTCTTGTATAACTCGATACATTGGCGGCCATAAAAAGCGGGGGTCTTCTTGTCCCTTTTGGAGTCCGGCATTACTGAACGGTTGACAAGGGAATCCTCCGGCCACAACATCAACGTTGCCTCTATATTTCTTTGCATTGATTTCATTTATATCTCCATATTTGGGTACATCAGGAAAACACTTCTTTAAAACTTGCAAACAAAACTCATCTATTTCAGACTGAAGTAAGATATCCCATCCGAGGACATCGGCTGCCAAGTCAAAACCACCAATGCCGGTGAATAGGCTTATCATCTTTCTTGTTTTATTCATTACTACTTAGTTTTACGCTAATTCTACAATAGTAAATTCAACTAATTCAGAGGGAAAAATATCAAGAGTTCGCTTTTTACCTTCAGGTAAAACTGAAACTCTTGCATTACCTAAATATTGAAATATACATTGTTGATATCGGTTAAGAACCTTAAATCGCTTTCCATTCTTCTCAATCACCATTCCTTTACTAACAGGTCTTCCTGTTGAATCAACCAACCATTTATCCAGAAAAGATTCCTCCAATTGAGCAATTTTTTGTTTAAGCGGAGCAATCTGTTTTTTATAAGCATCTTCAAAAACTTTAATTTCTGAATAAATAGCTTGTACCTCTTTCGTGAGTTGTTCAGCATCTGCAATGCGGTTGCTGTATTTATCATCTGATTCTTTCATATCTGTTCTGGTTATATTTAAAGTTCACGCATCAACAGAACATCATTATAAGCATCTGCATCTATTTTTTTTGAGCAGATGCTTTTAATTTTGAATCCAGCTTCTAAAATATCAGCAAGATCTTTATCTGATAAGAAAGAACACCTTATCTCAACGTATTCACCAGGCATTGTCAAGCCTACAATCTCTTTTTGTATCCAATACCTAACCCACCTATGTGCGCTTAGGAGATTGAAGATGATTTTCTCTATATTCATATTTATTCGATTACATTACAAAACATGTACAACAGTATGCTCCACTTTCAGGCATTCCCCCGAAGTCAACCCTAATACACAATTCTCCACAAATGACAAATGGCTTATCGCTTATCACTTTACCATAGACACCATAATGTTCGTGAAATACCTCAGAACCCGGTTTCATTGAGTCCAGTGCCTTTTTCATTTTCTCGGAGGTATAAACGGTTATCCATCTGTTTGCATAATTGTAATAAAGCAGTCCGACACCGAGAGAATCGCACATCTTCAATACGGTTTCTTCTACCTGCTACCTGCTGAAGACAACGCTGGTCTGCAGCTTCTGCACCTTAACGTCCGGAAATTTCTTTTTGAATGTTGTTTTGGTTACCATGATTCTTATTATTAGATTGTTATAACTCTTTAAATTCCTGCTCCATCCGGCACTTTCTCACGTAAAGTCCATCAATAATGTACTGGGTACAATACTTGGGAAGGGGGATAACAACAAGATCACGAGTACCCCTATCGGCATCGCGATACACACAACATTCCCTGCTGCTTTTTAGAATTGACTCAAGAAGAGAATTACACTTTTCAATCTCTTCCTTAATGGCTTTGGCCCTTTCAAATGATTCATTTTCCATAATATTCAAAAATAATGGTGTGATGTACATAGGGGTGGGAATTGTTGCTTGGTAGAATACCCCATCAGCTCCAGGTTAAAGATGTCCTCTCCGATTTCTTTCCACGCCGAATATACACCATACATACATTCACGCGCATAGAAAGGCGGCTTGTAGGGGTCGCATACACAGATTATCTGCACATGTGATTTTCTGTTGTATGATACCAGCTTCGTTCTGGAACTGTCGAATAAATCTCCAACGACATGTTGGCCAGGGCGGATATTGTAACAGTAACTGTTGTCCTGATACACGTCAAGGGTCTCCCAAAGATATGTCAGGAAATCTGTCATTTTCAAATCTCTCATATTACCGCATATTAGATAAACAACCAATTGCAAATCCTATTATCCCAATATTTATCATCAAGACGATAATATCAAAGAGAAAGAGAATTCGGTAAGATCCGGATGCTTTCCGCATTGCCCAGACACATAGTATCAAGACTGCCACTATCACAATTAGTGATATCCACAAAAAAACAATCACATTACTCATCACTGTCCTATTTTTGCAAATTGATCTATCTTATCTGCCAAGGTATAATAGCCCATCACCTTTTCATAGGATATGATGCAGACAATGCTGTCGCTGTCATGCTCCACAAGAATAGTCCACTGTCCACCCTTGGCATTCTCATATACCTCGAGCCGAACCGGACGGCTGCGTGGGTATTTCTCATTCATAACCTTAATCTGGTGCTCGATGTCACACTTCAGTGCATCCAAAGAACATTCGTCAGCAATCAGATGTCGGTCAAACTGTTGCACGTATATCTGTAATGCCCTGCCTTTTTTGTTGACACTGGCATAAGTCTTGATGTTGTCTATAAAGTATCTCATAGCATTCAGATCTTATGTATTTACCAAGTATTGCTCCATAAGTTCGGGGATATCTTCTATCATCTTCAGCATGCACTCATGCGGTGCATCGAGAAATGAAATAACAAGGATACTAAGGTCCTGGTCTATCTGCCGAACTTCGTCTACCTGCAGGTAGTCCAGCGCATCAACGGCATCGACGAAAGGAAGATGGCTCTTGAGTGCAAAGCCACAGTTGCATATTACTCTGCCCGAAGCCGTCGGACGTGGAATCCATATCCTGAACTGTCCGTCAGGAGTGGAAATGGAGGAAAAACCTTTGTTATTATTCATATATTCTGTTTATTAAGTTAGTAAATCATCGTCTCATATAGGGGAATCGAACCCCAGTCGCGGCAAATCTTAAGTATACCGCTACCATTTGAATGCAGTATGAGGGGCCGGACTATCTTCGCAGACCGCCACAGCCATAGAATACACATTAAACACAGATGGCACACCTCACGGTGGGCTTATTTCATTTGATTCCGATGCCAGTAGGAAATCATCTCACCCACATTGCGAACCTTGATTTTTGCCTTGATATTCTCCCGATGGCGGTTAACCGTACAAGGCGAGATATGTAGCTCTGCCGCAATTTCATCAGTTTGGCAGTTGGAGGCAATGAGCCGGAATACATCCATCTCGCGATCGGTCAGTGCTGTATCAAGCTCCGGTCTGCATATCACCCCTTCATGTTCACATTCACCCCGTAACGGGCATTTGACCTCCTCGAATACAAACTGTCCATCCTTGTTAATGTCAAGATTGTACTGGTCATACTCTCCGAAATTGCATCGGATGAAACGATGAACTACCCGGAATTCATAATGCCAACGATTCATCGTGCTGGCTGAATAGAGCTGCATCAGCCGGGCATGTGCTTTCGGATATCTGTCCCTGATGACAGCAAGCATGTGTTCGATAGTCGGGCGGTCAGCCTCCTTGAGAACAACAGCCGGCTGCCCGAACTCTTTCATCATCACATCACCTTCAGGGGTGTTGTAGAATTCAATATTGGAGATAAATGCTACCATATAATTTGAGTTGCTACACGTCCTTTTCTAATTTCATACCCAACACCTAACAAAGCTCTTTCATATTCAGGTTTTAAATGTCTGCTACTTATGAGGTATCTTGTTTTTCCGCTGCGTACCGCCGCCTCTACTCCAGACATTATACGTTTGAACTCTTTGGGTATCGTTTCCATCATCTTCTCATGTGCAGAAATCATTTGCTTGGATTTTTAATTTTGTTGAATTATGAAAATGTTCTCATATAGTTCTCTTTCCAAAGGTTTGAAGGAGTCTTTTCTTAATTTGTCATAGAATGTAATCAATGACATACCGCTTCTTTTTAGGAACTCGTTACGGAGCTTCAGTCTTGTGGCTTTTTCCATTTGGTCGTAATGGTTCTTAGGTACCATTTTTGATGTTTTTTCGTTCATAATCTTAAATATTACAATTCTTATTCTGAAATTTATAATGCAAATATAGAAATGAATTTTCAATATATGAAATTTATAATTGAATATTTTGAAATTTTGTTTCAAAATAAGTTATAACATATTGATAATCAATAGATATATTTGAGATATGAAAAAGAAAAGTGAATTTCCAATACACCCAGTCATAGATAAGATACGTAAAATCATATCAGATAGAGGTTTAACACAAGGTGCTGCTGCTGAATATGCAGGTACGTCTGCTTCTCAATTCAGTAAAATATTAAGCGGTGAGGTGCAGTTGAGTTTATGGCAACTTTCAAAATTTGCAAGTGCCTTGAATATGGATATAGTAGATGTTTTCACTTATCCACAGAAGTACACCTCTGACGGAAAGACATCCGAAGATGTAGAAGCAATTCTTCAGATAAAATTAAAAAAAGATCGGAAAGACCAAGTGCTTAAATTGGTTTTTGGTGATAACAACTTAGAAATACTAAATAAGTAATGAGAACAATAGAAATATTTTCTGTTTACAAAATTGATAGTTTCATAAAGAAATGGCGTAAGGCATTCCCAACTTTATCTATTCAGAAGGTGGATGAACCAACCTCTAATTGTTATGTACTATTTAAATATGATACTAATAAAACTATGAGATTTCCTTTTGAAGCTATACATGGAGCACATAAAGGGTTCATAGAAGGTTGGATAAAGGAATGCAATCCCCAGAAAATACTTCAGCCAGAAGAGCTTGAACATGAATTGCGAAAAATAGAAAAAGAAAATAATGATGATATACACTAATAGACAATAATAGAAGAATATACAGTTATACAGTTTTATACGCAACGGATTGTCAGCATCTTATTGTCAGTAGTGAAATTCCCGCTACCCCGACAGAAATTAAATAAGCTACTGATTTTTTCAGTAGCTTATTTTTGTATATACCCTCTTTTCCATTTATCCAAATAGCAACGTAAAGCAACTCCCTTTTCCCACAGCAGACTGCACCGTAATATTGCCGCCATGCCGATTCATCACTTGTTTACATAAACTGAGCCCGATGCCCGAGCCGGAAGGCTTGGTGGTGAAGAACGGTACAAAAATCTTATCCTGCACTTCCGGTAAGATACCTTCGCCATTGTCGCTGACAGTAATAAGGCATTGCCACGAGAGGGCGGGTAGCATCTTCACTTCTATCAGGGGATGTTCCTTCCTGCTACATGCTTCTTTGGCGTTTTTAATCAGATTAATCAGTACTTGTTCTATCTGTGTCCGGTCTATCTGGAGTATGCGGTCGGTCTCCGGAAGCTCTATCCGGATATACTCTTCCGAAAACAGCTTCTGCAAATCCTGCAGCAATTCGTGGACAGCAACCGGACGACGAACGGGGGCGGGAAGTCTTGTCAGCTTCCGGTAATTCTCCACAAACTCCAGCAAACCCTTGCTACGGCGGTGGATAGTTTGCATTCCCTGCCGCATGACGGGGTAGTTCTTTTCCGACACTTCCCGTTCGCTCAAGGTCTCGGAGAGGGAGATGATAGGAGTAATCGAATTCATTATTTCGTGCGTCAGCACACGTATCAGCTTTTGCCACGCTTCCATCTCATTGCGTTCCAGCACGCGGGTACGGAAATTCCTCATCGCTTCTGAAAGCTCATCCACCATATCCTCCATAGACCGGTTCTTGTAGGGAGAACGGAACGACAGCATCATGTCGTCATAGCGCAGGCTCTCTGCCAGATGGCGCATCATACGCACTTGCATCATCTGCAGGCGGTAAAGATGAACGGCAATCGCCAGCAATATCAAAAAAGCCATCAGCGTACTGAACCACAGTCCGGCATCCACCAGCAGATAAACGCCGACCGAAAGGAAGGCTATGCCGATGATGTGCAGTACCACAATCAATGAATATCGTTTCATAAGCCTAATTTTTCAAGTTTCCGGTACAAGGCGAAGCGGGTAATGCCCAAGTATTCGGCGGCACGGGTCACATTTCCCTCGCTGAGCCGCATGGCACGTTCCACCGCCTGCCGTTCCAATTGTTCCAGGTTGAGGACTTCTTCTTCCTTCTTCTGGCGGGAAGCCGAAGCTTGGAACATGAAGTTTTCCGGACGAAGCAAAGAGCCGTCTCCCAGTATCACGGCACGTTCCATGGTATGCTGCAACTCACGTACATTACCCGGCCAGGCATATTTCAGCAACTTGTTCTTCGCCTCGCGGGTCAGCCCGCGCATCTCTTTCTGATATTTGCGGGCATACCGTTGCAGAAAATACTCTGCCAGCAAGAGGATGTCGTTTCCGCGTTCCCGCAGAGGGGGGATATGGAGTTCGATGGTGTTGATGCGATACAGCAGGTCTTGGCGGAAGTCTCCTTCGTCCACCAGCCGACGGATGTCTGCATTGGTGGCGCAGATGAGCCGCACATCAATGGGCGTAGCCTGCGTACTTCCCAAACGACTGATACAACGCTTTTCGATGGCAGTCAGCAGTTTGGCCTGCATGGGCAGGGAAAGGTTACCTATCTCATCCAGAAAAAGCGTACCACTGGTTGCCACTTCCATACGTCCGGCTTTCGCCTTCCGTGCATCGGTGAATGCGCCTTTCTCGTAGCCGAACAACTCGCTTTCGAACAACTGTTCGGGAATACTACCGAGGTCTATCGTAACAAACGGCTTTCCATAGCGGGGAGAATTGCGGTAAAGCAGGCGGGCAATCACATCCTTTCCGGTTCCATTCTCACCCAATATAAGTATGTTGGCATCCGTATCGCGCAACTTCTCCACAGTAGAGAAGACTTGCTGCATGACAGGAGAATCACCTATAATAATCTCTTCGGAGCCTCCTGCTGTGACATTGCTCAGAACTTCCACCTGCTCTTTCAGCAAATTTATCTCAGTCCGCGAACGACGCAGCTTCATGCCCGAAGAAAGGGTGGCCAGCAACTTCTCCTTCTCCCACGGCTTGGGAATGAAATCCGTAGCCCCCGCTTTGATGGCACGCACCGCCTTGTCCGTATCCGCGTAGGCAGTCATGAAGATGACCACTGCTTGCGGGTCGATACTCAGAATCTGCTTCAAGCTGTCGAAACCTTCCTGACCACTGATGGCATCACGGCTGAAATTCATATCCAGCAGAATAATGTCCGGACGGAAAGTGGTCATAAAATGCTCGATGCGGTCGGGAGTCACTGCCACTTTTATCTTCTCGGCGTAGGGTTCGAGAAGAAGGTTCAGTGCAAAAAGGACATCCTCGTTATCATCTACAATCAATATTTTACCAAACTGCTCCATATCTGTTTTCTTTTCGTGCAGGCAAGGCCTACACAATCCCACATCTCTTGTATGGGCAAAGATAAGTATAATATCCATGTGTTGTGCGTGCATTATCGCACTATTTTTGTGCGCAACTGCACACGTTTGGGAAGCTTCGAACCATAACAAACACTTATAATACAACAACTTATACTTATGGCATAGAATTTGAACTTTATAGAGTAAAGAAAACAACTATGCACCGGAATATATTTTTATTGCTTATTACATTCAGTCTGATGTCGAGTGCCGTTGCTCAAGAGCACACGCTGGAGCTGACTTTGGAAGAAACCATCGAGCAGGCCCGCCAGCAGTCGCCCGACGCCCAAAATGCCCGCCATAGCTTCCGTTCCGCTTATTGGAACTACAAATACTACTGTGCCAACTACCTGCCGACGCTCAAGCTTACTTCCAATCCCTATCTGGACCGTGCTATCAACAAAGTGACCCAAAGCGATGGCAACGTCAAGTTCATAGAGCAGAACCTGCTGATCACTGACCTGACACTGAGCCTGACACAAAACGTGCCGTGGACCGGAGGAACCTTTTTCATTGAAACGGCTGCGCAGCGCCTCGACCTTTTCAGCAGTGACACCTATTCCTGGCAGACTTCACCCGTCAACATCGGATACAGCCAGTCCTTGTTTGGCTACAACAGCCTGAAGTGGGACCGGCGCATCGAACCTATCCGTTATCGCGAAGCCAAGAAAACCTACGTAGAAACCCTTGAGCTTGTTGCCGCCAATGCCACAGAGAAGTTCTTCAACCTGGCCAAAGCACAAAGCAACTACGAAATAGCCAACGCCAACTACGCCAATGCCGACACCTTATATATATATGCGCAAGGACGATATAACATCGGCACCATCAGCGAAAACGAAATGTTGCAGCTCGAACTCAACAAACTGACCGAAGAAACCAACTGCATGAATGCCCGTATCGAAGTGGAGAACTGCATGCAGGAACTCCGTTCCTACCTCGGCATCCAAGAAGACCTCCTTATAAAGGTGAGAATAGACAACCGCGTGCCCGACCTGCACATCGACCTGGATGCCGCGCTGATGCTTGCCAACGAAAACAGTCCGGAGATACAGAACATGCTACGCCGCAAGGTGGAAAGCGAGAGTGCCGTGTCGCGCGCCAAGGCCAATGCCGGACTGAAGGCAGACATCTACCTGCGCTTCGGCCTGACACAAACTGCCGACAAGCTGAAAGATGCCTACCGGAATCCACTGGACCAGCAGTACGTCAGCTTGGGCATTACCCTCCCAATCCTGGACTGGGGGCGCGGAAGGGGACAAGTACGCGTGGCCCGTTCCAACCGAGACCTTGTCTACACGCAGGTAGAGCAAGACAAGACGGATTTCGACTTGAACGTACGGAAACTCGTAAAGCAATTCAACCTGCAGGCGCAACGGGTAAACATAGCCGCCCGCACGGACCATACAGCCCAACGACGCGCCGAAGTAGCCCGAAAACTCTATCTGCTCGGCAAGTCCTCGGTACTCGACCTCAATGCATCCATCACGGAAAAAGATACGGCCCGGAGAAGCTATATAACGGCTTTGTACAACTATTGGAGTTTGTACTATGCACTGAGAAGCATCACGCTATATGACTTTGAAAAAAAGAGGCCACTGGCAGAAGACTTGGAAAGGGTTACTAATGAAGAATCTATACAGTAATAGAATCGTGGAATAGTTTTAGTAAAAGCTGGCCGGAGATTTACTAAAACTCCGGTGACGATTTACTAAATCTCCGGTAAAGTTTTAGTAAAACTCGGAACCCTTATTCAGAAGTACTTCTGAAGGGGGTATCTGAAAAGTAAAAAAAGAGTATATAAAATATTGCATTATGGATATAAAACTTGAAAAGAAACCCTGGTACATCCGTTACCGCTACTATCTGGCAGGAGGCGTTGCCTTCCTTGCCTTCCTGATTTATGTAGTCACTCTTTCGCTGGGTCCCAGCAAACTGCGTATCGAGCAAGACAACATACAGATAGCCGAAGTCAAGAACGGCAAATTTATGGAATATGTAGATGTGGAGGGAGTGATTCAGCCCATCCTTACCATCAAGGTCAATGCACGTGAAGCCGGAAGCGTGGAACGCATCATAGGAGAGGAGGGGAACCTGCTCCGGCAAGGAGATACCATCCTCGTCATGGAAAACCCCGACCTGCTGCGCAGTATCGAAGACCAGCGCGACGACTGGGAAAAGCAGCTTATCACCTACCGCGAAAAAGAAATTGAAATGGAGCAGAAAAGCCTGAACCTGCAACAACAAGCCCTGCAGACCGATTATGACCTCAACCGCCTGCGCAAGAGTTTTGCCCTTGACAAGGAGGAGTACCGCATGGGCATCAAGAGCAAGGCGCAGCTCGAAGTTTCCGAGGACGAATACAACTATAAAGTGAAAAATGCCCATCTTCAAAGGGAAAGCCTCCGTCATGACTCTGCCGTCACCGTCATCCGCAAAGACCTCATCAGGAACGACCGTGAACGGGAACGGAAGAAGTATGAACGCGCCTGCGAACGGCTCGGCAACCTGGTGGTGAAAGCTCCCGTCGCCGGCCAGCTCAGTTTTGTCAAGGTGACTCCGGGACAGCAGGTCGCTTCCGGTGAAAGCATTGCGGAAATCAAGGTGCTGGACCAATATAAAGTGCATACTTCCCTGAGCGAATACTACATCGACCGCATTATCACCGGATTGCCTGCCACCATCAATTATCAGGGAAGAAAATACCCGTTGCGCATCACGAAAGTGGTTCCCGAAGTCAAAGACCGCACGTTCGACGTAGACCTCGTCTTCACCGGTGACATGCCCGACAACGTACGTGTAGGCAAAAGCTTCCGGGTACAGATAGAACTCGGCCAGCCGGAGGAGGCGCTCGTCATTCCGCGCGGCAACTTCTACCAGAGTACCGGAGGACAATGGATTTACAAACTGAACGCCGCAAAGACAAAAGCCGTGCGCGTGCCGCTTGGCATCGGTCGCCAAAATCCGCAACAATACGAGATTACGGAAGGTTTGCAGCCCGGAGATTGGGTAATTACAACGGGATATGATACCTTTGGCGAGGCGGAAGAATTGATAATGAAATAAAACGACGCACTATGAGACAAATAATCTTAGCCGTCATTTCTTTGTTCGGCATCTTCTCCATATCTTCTTCCACCATCCGGCAAAGAAGGAAGGAGATAGCAGTACGCAAGATTATGGGAGCTAATGTCAATAAAATAATCGGCATGTTCTTCCGCGAATATTTATGGATGGCCTACATCGCAGCGATTGTGGCCTTTCCTTGCACATACGCGGTGATGCATCATTGGCTGGAACAATATGCCTACCACATATCTATTGGCATGGATTTATTCATTGTTTGGTTGGGAATTGTTATAATCATGGTGCTCTTCACGATATTGCAGCAAGTCGTTCAGGCAGCACGGCAGAATCCGGCGGAAGTAATCAAAAGCGAATAATACAATAATAAATACTATTATGATAAGACATTATATTAAAACAGCATTCAGAAACCTATTAAAGTACAAGGCACAGAATATCATCTCTATCATCGGACTGTCGGTAGGCATACTTTGTTTTAGTATCTGCCTATATTGCAGCCGCTATATAAATTCTACCAACAAGTGCTTTACCCACTGGGAACGCATTGCAGACATAAACCTATACACTCCAGCAGAAGAACCTTATTTCGGAACTCCCGCTACGTTGTTTGAGAGTCTGCGCCAATTGCAATTCCAAGAAGTAGAAGCATTTACTTTTGTTGCCTATCCCCACCCACGTAGCTACAATGTGGAAACTATCGACAAGGAAGAACTGCCTTACGAAGATTTATATGCTATGGAAGTAGATACAACCTACCATAGCGTGTTCACCCCGGAAGTATTACAAGGTTCATGGACTGTAGCATCGCAAACTCCCAATGCCGTGATACTGACCCGCTCTCTGGCACACAAAATATTTGGTCTCGGAGAGAATCCGATAGGAAAGCGAATGACCTTAGCACAACGGCTTTTCTCTTCACCTGACACCACACCACGAACAGGAGGTACCATCTATACCATACAAGCGATAATAGAAGATATTCCATTGAATACCAGCCTTAGCTTTCTCCAAAAGATTGATATGTTAATCTTGAACGACAGCGAAGGACTTATACAATTCGACGGACGAGACAGTATGACCGGTGGACTTACTTTTGCTCTTCTTCGTCCGGGCAAAACATCCGCGCAACTTGAAGCAAGTTTCCGTGCAATGGACTTGAAGCACACAATATTCAATGAGAAAAATACCGTATCAGCCTCGAATTTCGGAAAACTTTTTCGGGAGAAATCCGTTGCCCCTTACTTTGCCGGAATCACATTCATTGTCGGCCTTTTGATTCTACTGACTGGTCTACTCAACTTTTTTCATTTTTTGACGGGGAGTTATCTGAACCGTTCGCACGAGTTCGGCATTCGTAAAGTGAATGGAAGTAATGGCAACCAACTATTTTGGTTACTTTTTACCCAAGCCATTATCATTTCGTTCATAACCTTCTTATTGACTTTCTGTCTGATAGAAATATTTAACCCCTACCTTTCATTCTCTTTATTTGATTTCACATTAGTCATTGAACGGGACCTATTATTGATACAGACAACAGAATATATGGCAGGCATTATTTTACTATGCTTATTACTCTGCTTGTTTACCGTATGGAGGATGAAGCATGCCTCCATCCAGTCAAGTATTTACAAAAACAAATCCAAACGCCACAAACAGAAGATACGAAATTGTCTTTTGGGTATCCAGTTTTTCATCTGTTGGTTATTCATAGTCTTTACAGTCGCTTTATATTTGCAGGCTGACAAGACCGGTTCCACACTGTTCAACACACTGACAGAAAAAGAAAAGTCCGAAATCATCAGTATTCCTATGGATTACCGTTTTCTAAAAAATGACGAAAAGCTTGCTCTCATAGAGCGCATCAGTCAACATCCGGATATAAAAGATAAAATACTGACAGAAATTAATTATCTGAAAGGTATTTCGGGAACAAGCATGCAGACAGAAAAAGATAACCGGGAAAGTAGCCTTGAAGTCAATATAATGAATGTTCCTAATAACTTTTTCGAATTTATGAATATCCCTATTCTCTCCGGGCATGCCCTGAAGACAAATAGTGACATGGTAGCAGACCGTAAATTGGCAAAACGTATGAAGAAGGATTTACTGGGAACCACCTTGTACAATTATCAAGACAGCTACACGGTATGCGGCATTTGCTCCGATTTTGTAGCCGACACTTACAATCAGAGCCAGGGCTTCGTCTTTCTGCCTTGTGATTTCAAATATTATGTAGGTCATTGCTATTTGAAGTGTGTACCCGGAAAAGCAGAAGAAATAAAGACTTACGTTAAGAAAATGCTGGAAGAGAATCTTCCACCGAGTATACAATTACACATTTCGACCTTACTGGAAGACATTCACCAAGCACAAGCCATCGAGAACAACATGAAAGGGATAATCTTATTCTTCTCATTTGTCAGCCTTATAATCACTTTATTAGGTGTTTATTCGGCAATCACACTGGATACGGAACGCAGACAAAAGGAAGTGGCAATCCGTAAAGTAAATGGTGCGGGATTGAAACAGATTATCATATTGTTTGCCCGTACGTATATTTATCAGCTTGTACTCTCGGCAGCGCTAGCATTTCCTTTATGTTATGCCATACTGCAGTTATGGAAAAACATGTATATCGTATTCTTTAATGACGGCCCGCTATTTTGGATTTCAATCTTCATAATCGTAGCTGTCATTACTACTCTGACTATTATTTTCCGCATTCTGAAAATAGCAAGGACAAATCCGGCAGAAGTCATTAAAAACGAATAAGAAATGAAATATTTATAAACCATAAAAACCAAGCATTATGATTAAGACAGTAAATCTACAAAAGATTTTCAAGACCGAGGAAGTACAGACTCTGGCTTTGAACGACGTAAACATGGAAGTGAAAGAAGGGGAGTTTGTCGCTATCATGGGACCTTCGGGCTGCGGAAAATCCACCTTACTAAATATCCTCGGTCTGTTGGACAATCCTACATCCGGAGAATATTATTTGAATGGGACGGAAGTATCCAAATATACAGAAGCCCAACGTACCAACTTGCGCAAAGGAGTCATCGGCTTTGTATTCCAAAGCTTCAACCTGATTGATGAGCTGAATGTATACGAGAACATCGAACTGCCGCTACTCTACATGGGCATTCCTGCCGCCGAACGCAAGCGCCGGGTAGAAACCGCCATGGAACGTATGGCAATCATGCACCGCAGTAAGCATTTTCCGCAACAGTTGTCCGGCGGACAACAACAGCGTGTCGCTATCGCACGTGCAGTTGTATCAAATCCTAAGCTGATACTTGCCGATGAGCCTACCGGTAACCTCGATTCAAAGAATGGAAAAGAAGTGATGGAACTGCTGAGTGAGCTGAATAAAGAAGGTACCACAATTGTTATGGTGACACACTCACAGCATGATGCCGGTTTTGCCAAACGCATCATCAATCTGTTTGACGGACAAGTGGTGACAGAAGCCAATTTGTGATAACCCCTGTTTCATTTATGAGTTGACAATGTACGATTGATGCCACTTTTGAATTTACTAAGTGCCTGTCAGCAAAAGTGGGCGTTTGGCAATACAAATTTCGGTCGTACAACGTCAACCTATAGATTTCCCGAACCTTTTATATACATGATATGAATTCTTACCTTTCCTTAAAATTAGTCATAAGAAGCTGGAAACGCAATAAACTGTTTGTTGCCATTTCCCTTGTCAGTCTGGTCGTCGGTATTGCCTGCACCACTTTGTTGATGGCATTTGTGATACACGAATATAACGTTGAGAACAATAATCCCAACAAAAATCGTATTCTGCGTTTAGTCCAGACTCTACCTTTTGCCCAACAGGCAGTGGAAGGTACATTCATATACGGTGGAACTGTTCCTCAAATAGTATCTCAGTTTCCGGAAATAGAGTCTTACTTACGTACGCAAACATTCAAGAATGTAAGGGTAAAGATTGAAGGACAAGAATTTCAAAGCTGGAGCTTGGTAGCAGCAGATTCAACATTAACGGCTTTTTTCCCTTTCCATAATATAGTAGGGGATGTTCAAGACGCATTACTGAAACCAGGAGACATAGCTATAAGTGAACTGTTTGCCAAGAAATGTTTCGGTACAACAGATTGTATAGGAAAAAATGTAGATATACTATTGAGCGAAATAGGTATCAGACGCATCGTTGCCGTATTCAGCCAACCGGAGCAAAGCATGATGCAGACAGACATACTCCTACCATTGGAAGCTACCGAAAGCTCTGATTGTATGCTATTGCTGAAAGAAGGTACGGATATAAAGAAATTCCGCCAACGTTTCGGAGAAACAGAACTGCCCACTTTGTTGGGAAACGGACATCTTCGTACCCAAACATTGCAAGAATCTTATTTCGACGCTACGGTAAAAGACAGTAATCAAGTTATCAAACATCAGCAGAGCACCTTATTGGGTGTAGGGCTGTTGTCCGCATTACTGATTCTATTCATCGGTTGTTTCAACTTTATAAATCTGAGTTTCTCCCGTTTGTTGCGTCAAGTGCACATGCTTCACATTGAATCCATAATGGGAGCCACAAGATCACAAATGCGCCAACAACTGTTCTTGGATACTTTTCTGATGGTTCTTGTCGCTTTCCTTTTATCTTTATTGTTGATGAATGACTTATTGCCTGCATTTAATCATATGGTTTCTGCCAAACTGACAATGGAATATTTGTTCTCATGGCAAGTGTTCCCTCTTATCTTGTTGTTTATCATAATATTGTCTGTCATACCGGCAAGTTATATGGGTCATAGGTTGCATTCCATATCCGAAACTAATTACCGTCATTTCTTTACCGGACGCAAAAAACGTTTCATTGTGGCCTTATTGGTAACCATACAATTCATCATCTCCATTGGCTTGATGAGTACATTCATGATTATCCGTTCACAGATGTATCTGATTAAGCAGGAAGAAAAGCACTATGAGAATATTATTAATGTATATACAGATGCCAATGCACAACCGACGCTAAAGACCCGGATAGATGAGGTGAAGAATATAGAAGGGGTAGAAGCGGTAATAACCTCCAATACCGGAATATATCCGATGAGTTTAGGAATCCCGGGCAAGGATGATTCCGGTGACAATCTGCTCATGTTGGAATTATACGAGGATTGTCCGGAATTCCTAACAATGCATCATATTGAACTGCAAGACTCCCTGCAAATATTCCATCTAATGTCCCGTACTCCACAACCTGCACTAATCAATGAAACATTCGTGGATTTATTGGTGCCCGAAGGAGAAAATCCTATCGGACAGCCCATTTCCAAGTATGTACACGAAAGAGAAGAACTTACAAAAGGTACAATTATCGGTATAGTAAAGGATTTCAAAAAGTACTCCATGACAGACCAAGTGGCTCCCTTACGAATACTCCTTTATGATACTCCACAAGATAATTTCTCAACTCTAGTTATAAAGGTAAAAGCCGGATATAAAGATAAAGTCATTAATTGCCTAAGAGAATCATACGAAAAGAAAAATCCAGGCATTCCTTTGAAATATGATGATATGTATCAGAAATTTATGTCCTACAATCAGGACATAACACACTTCTCGCATATCTTATTCATGTACGCCTGTGTCAGTATATTCCTTACTCTTTTCGGATTATTTGGCATCACACATTATGCCGTCTCACAGCGTAAACGTGAAATAAGCATCCGTAAAATTCACGGTGCATCCGCCCGTCAGATTCTATGGCTTATCAATTATCCGTTCCTTAGCTATGTAGGCATCGCATTCGTCGTAGCCGTCCCTGTCATTTATCTCTTTATGACATATTGGCTACAGCAATTTGCATACCATGCCACTCCAAACGCCTTTCACTTTCTGCTACCCTTGCTTTTTACTATAGGCATCACCTGCTTTACGATATGCCTGAATGGATATCGGGTAGCTGTCACCTCATTTCATCCGCGCCGCAATAGCCAGTAATACCCCAAGCACCACACCCAATATCGCAGCAAACAGCACCCGCATTTCTCCTGGCAGGAGGAATGTAATGGTGTGTGCCGGATACCAGAAAAAGGGAATTGTTTTCTTGAAGACAAAATTCCATTGTGCATCCCAATTCAGATGCGTAATGATGCGGGTCATCGGGATAGGGGTGAGGAGGCTGCGAAGAGAGCCGCCCCAATCCAGAATATGTGTATCCGTAATCTTATGGAATGTCATGAATACCGGAGCAAATATAGTGTTCATGGCAACTGAAATAGCAAAAGCTATCCATAATTTATCAAAGCAAAACTCCCCGTTTATGATAGCAGCGGCATTTGCCATTCCCATATATTCCATAAATTGCGGTACACCTTTGGAGAAGATAATCATGGCCGCGTTGATTCCCATTCCCAACAGTCCCCACACTACGGCACGCGGCAGTACACCAAATCCTTTTCGGTTATAGACTCCGGCACTGATACGAAGCCCCAGCATCTCACCCAGTGTAGCAAGAATTCCGAATTTAATGAAACTCATTACCATTCCATGTGCAGCGTTGAAAGACTTATACCAATCGTAAACGGGTTCACTCACAAAGAATGGCAGGAATATTATCACCAGAACAAAAATAAAGAGGAAGTCTTGCTTTTTCATACAAAAGTCATGTTTTTCATAAATAATGTGGCAAACATACTAAAATTATTCTGATTTAAAAGCAAATAAGCAAATAAAAGGTGTTTTGCCAAACAGAACAAAGTGTTTCCCTTAACCGAACAGTCTGTTTCATTAAAGGGAACACTTTGTTTCCCTTAAAAGAACATTTCGTTTCATCATATAAAAACACTTTGTTTTCTGTAGCTAAAACAAAGTGTTCAGCACTGTGAACTAACGAATTATCCCTATCAGCTTCCCCAGAAGCCTATATCATAGTCTCGGCACAAAAAAAGTGGGATTCAGAGAAACCTCTGATCCCACTTCATCATAGTAAGCAACGGATAGTTATTTCTTATCTTTCATATATTCATCCGCTTTCTCCTTGGCACGTGCCACGCGCTTGGCTGTATCCGGATGAGAAGAGAACATCTTCTGGAACTTAGATTCCTTCGGTGCTTCCGCTGAAAGTTCAAGCAATTTGTTCAAAGCATTGTACATGGCATACGGATCGAGATTATTCTTGATGCAGAATTCAAAGCCATAATCATCCGCTTCTGTCTCCTGCTTCTGGGAGTATTGAGCACCTGCCAATGCCTCGGCCATGGCACCCAGTTCAGAATCACTCAATTTGGATACTGTAGAACTTGCCGCACCGGCAGCATTCTTCACAGCCGAACGGAGGTAAGCATTCTTCATCGCATCTTTGGAATCCGTATGGATGACGTGACCTATCTCATGACCGACAACTGCCATCACTTCATCATCCGTCATGATGTCCATCAGTCCGGCGCAGATGCGTACACTGCCATCACCACACGCAAAGGCATTCACATCTATTACCTCGTAAACACCGAAGTTCACCTTCAAGCCGTCCACTTCCTTGATATTTCCAGTCAGCTTCTCCAGACGCTTGCCGTAATCCGTATCGGGCTTTGTCAGCGGATTGTGTGTATCCATCCATTCCATATATTCCTTGCTCATCGCTGCAATGTCAGCATCGGACAATGAAATGGCCTTGACGGCATCTGTACCGGCTTGGACAACTTTGGTCACATTGATTTTCTTTCCACCAATTTTGAACTGCGCATAGGCAGTGGTGGTACAACTCATTCCGCATACTACAGCAGCAATGATGAAGAAGTTCTTTTTCATATACTTTACGATTTAATCTTAGCCCTATTCCGTTTCGTATTAAACAAAAAGCCGCCTAATCATTATTAAACGGCTTTCCTAATATCTGTTTGAATCAGTTTACTTGATAATATCCAGTGCCTTGAAGCATTTGGTCAACTTCTCTACAGCGTAATCCACTTGTTCTACGGTGTGGGTAGCCATCAACGCTACGCGCACCAGCGTATCTTGTGGGGCACACGCGGGCGGAATAACCGGGTTGATGAAGATACCTTCGTCAAAAGCCAGCTTCGTTACTATAAATGTCTTCTCTGTATCACGCACATAGAGAGGAATGATAGGAGATTCTGTCTCACCGATTTCGAAGCCTGCATCGCGGAACTTCTTCAAGGCATAGTTAGTGATGTCCCACAGACGTTGGATGCGTTCAGGTTCGGACTTGATGATGTGAAGCGCCTCGCGAGCTGCAGCCGTAGCAGCAGGTGTGCTACTTGCCTGGAATATATAGGAACGGGCATTGTGGCGCAGCCAATTGATTACCGCCTTGTCTCCGGCCACAAAACCGCCGATAGAAGCCAACGACTTGCTGAATGTACCCATAATCAGGTCTACATCTTCGGTAACACCGAAATGATCGCAAACGCCACGGCCTTGTTTTCCGAATACTCCCAAGCCGTGAGCTTCGTCCACGTAAATGCTGGCATTGTATTTCTTCTTCAGGCGGACAATCTCAGGCAGATTGGCCAAGTCACCTTCCATGGAAAATACTCCATCCACAACAATCAGCTTCACAGCATCCGGTTCGCATTTCTGGAGTTCTTTTTCCAAAGCCTCCATATCGTTATGCTTGTACTTCAACTGAGTGGCAAATGCAAGACGACGGCCATCTACAATGGAAGCGTGGTCACGGTCATCACAAATAATATAATCCCCACGGCCTACAACGGCAGGAATAATACCTTCGTTTACAGTAAATCCGGTAGAAAAACAGAGTGCTTCATCTTTTCCTACGAATTCAGCCAATTCCTTCTCTAGTTCAACATGTATATCGAGTGTTCCGTTCAGAAAGCGGGAACCTGCACAACCGGTGCCATATTTTTCTGTGGCAGCTATCGAGGCATCAATGATACGCTTGTCATATGTCAGTCCCATATATGCATTAGAGCCGAACATCAGAACCTTTTTACCATCCATCATTACCTCTGTATCCTGATGGCTGTTAATTGTGCGGAAATAAGGATATACGCCTTTTGCCATGAACTGTTGCGGCAGGTCGTATTTCGCAAATTTGTCTTGTAGTAAACCCATGAAATATCTTTTATATAATGAATATTTAATTCTATTAAATGCAAGTCTTAAAAAAACAGGGGGCAAAGATAGCAAAATATGTCGGTATATGTTCTATTTACATTAAAAAAACTACTTATACTTATTTTAAAAAGAATTATGTGGTTAATTTTTCAGATATTTATATTACTTTTGCCAGTTGGAAAACCTGCATAGCAACAACCTTTGCATGAACGAAAACAAGAAGAAAATAGCATTTATCATAAACCCCATATCCGGCACTCAAAGTAAGGAGCAGATACTGAAATGGCTCGATGAAAAGCTGGATAAGGAAAGGTATGCACAAGAAGTGATTTATACCGAACGGGCAGGCCATGCCGTAGAGATAGCGGCACAGAAAGCACAAGAAAACGCACATGCCGTCATCGCTATAGGAGGAGACGGTACCATCAATGAGATAGCCCGCTCACTGGTACATACAAAAACCGCTTTGGGCATCATTCCCTGCGGTTCCGGCAACGGACTTGCCCGCCACCTGCAGATTCCGATGGAGCCGAAAAAGGCCATCGACATCATCAATGACGGACTGATAGACATCATTGACTACGGAAAAATCAACGATGTGCCCTTCTTCTGTACCTGCGGCGTGGGATTCGACGCATTTGTAAGCCTGCAATTCTCCAAGGCGGGAAGGAGAGGGCCGCTCACTTATCTGGAAAAGACCCTGCTCGAAAGCCTAAAGTACCGTCCGGAAACCTATGAACTGGAAATGGACGGCAGTACCCTGCGATACAAAGCGTTCCTGATAGCCTGCGGAAACGCATCGCAGTATGGGAACAATGCGTATATTGCCCCACAAGCCACATTGAACGACGGACTGCTGGACGTCACCATACTTGAACCGTTCACCGTACTCGATGTACCGTCCCTCTCTTTCCAGCTCTTCAACAAGACCATCGACCAGAACAGCCGGATTAAGACGTTCCGCTGCCAAGCACTCCGCATTCACCGTTCTAAACCGGGAGTAGTCCACTTTGACGGCGACCCGATGATGATGGGAGAGAATGTAGATGTAAAGATTATGAAGAAAGGACTGCAGGTCATTGTCCCCCGGGATGCGGAAAAAGACACTTCGAACGTCTTGCAGCGAGCACAAGACTACATCAACGGACTGAAACAGATTAATGATGCTTTTGTGGAAGACATCGCCCATAAAAACAAAATGATACTGGATAAAGGCAAAAGGCAATTCAAGAAACTGACGAAAATGTGATGTTGTAAAAAGGCTGTATAAGGAGTTTCTGAAAATAACTTTCCCCTTTTGATGTGCCATATAATATGTTTTATGTATTTTTGCATGTTCAAAATAGTAAATAAGTAAAATCGTCAAACAGTAAATAAAAAGATGTATAGATCACACACCTGCGGAGAACTCCGTATCTCCGATGTTAACAAGCAAGTGACGCTGGCAGGTTGGGTACAGCGCAGCCGTAAGATGGGAGGCATGACTTTCATTGACCTCCGCGACCGTTACGGAATTACCCAATTAGTGTTCAACGAAGAGGTGAATGCCGAACTTTGCGAGCGTGCCAACCGCTTGGGCCGTGAATTCGTAATCCAGGTTAAAGGTACCGTCAACGAACGTTTCAGCAAAAACCAACATATCCCGACGGGAGATATTGAAATCATCGTATCGGAACTGGATGTTCTGAACTCATCGCTGACCCCTCCCTTCACCATCGAGGAAAATACGGACGGTGGCGACGATATCCGCATGAAGTACCGTTATCTGGACCTGCGCCGTGCCAACGTACGCAGCAATCTGGAGCTTCGTCATAAAATGACAATTGAAGTACGCAAATACCTGGACAGCCAGGGATTCATCGAAGTGGAAACTCCGATTCTGGTAGGCTCCACACCCGAAGGTGCACGCGATTTCGTCGTTCCTTCACGCATGAACCCGGGACAATTCTATGCCTTGCCTCAAAGCCCGCAGACACTGAAACAGTTGTTGATGGTTTCCGGTTTCGACCGTTACTTCCAGATAGCCAAATGCTTCCGTGACGAAGACCTGCGTGCCGACCGCCAGCCGGAATTCACACAGATTGACTGCGAAATGTCTTTTGTGGAGCAGGATGACGTCATCAACCTCTTCGAAGGCATGGCTAAATATCTGTTCAAGGAAATCCGTGGCGTAGAAATGAACGAGCCGTTCATGCGCATGCCATGGGCAGACGCCATGAAGTACTACGGCAGTGACAAGCCCGACCTCCGTTTCGGCATGAAGTTCGTGGAACTGATGGACATCATGAAGGGACACGGATTCCCGGTATTCGACAATGCAGCTTACATCGGCGGTATCTGCGCAGAAGGCGCTGCACACTATACACGCAAACAGCTGGATGCACTGACCGAATTCGTGAAAAGACCGCAAATCGGTGCCAAAGGTATGGTATACGCGCGTGTGGAGGCAGATGGTAACGTAAAATCAAGTGTCGACAAGTTCTATACGCAGGAAGTATTGCAGGAAATGAAGGCTGCTTTCAACGCCAAGCCGGGTGACCTGATTCTGATTCTGAGCGGTGACGATGCCATGAAGACCCGCAAGCAACTGAACGAGTTGCGCCTTGAAATGGGTAACCAACTGGGATTACGCGACAAGAACAAGTTCGTCTGCCTTTGGGTGGTTGACTTCCCGATGTTTGAGTGGAGCGATGAAGAAGGCCGCCTGATGGCTATGCACCACCCGTTCACTCATCCGAAAGACGAAGATATTCCTTTGCTGGATACAGACCCGGCAGCTGTCCGTGCAGATGCATACGATATGGTGTGCAACGGTATTGAAGTGGGTGGAGGTTCCATCCGTATCCACGATGCACAGTTGCAGGCCAAAATGTTCGAGATTCTCGGATTCACTCCGGAGAAGGCTCAGGAGCAGTTCGGCTTCCTGATGAATGCCTTCAAATACGGTGCACCTCCTCACGGTGGTCTGGCATACGGTCTGGACCGTTGGGTCAGCATCTTCGCAGGTCTCGACAGTATCCGCGACTGCATTGCATTCCCCAAAAACAACAGTGGACGCGATGTAATGCTGGATGCACCTTCAGTTATTGACCAGAAGCAGCTGGACGAACTGAATCTGATTGTTGAAGTGAAAGAGTAAAAGCAGGTACAGAGTAGGAGAGTGAAAGAGTCTGCACGCATTTTTCGTTTTGCGGTAATCGGCACGCTGAATGCCTTGATTATGGCTGTTACCGTTTGGGTAATGATGGACGAACTGGACATCAACTATATGCTCTCCAATGTAACCGCATATATACTTGCACAGATACACAACTTCATCTGGTGCAAGTACTGGATATTCCCTACAGAAAAAAAGAGCAACACTTGGCGACAAGTGCTGCTCTTTTCCATAGCTTTCGGAATGGCTTATGGAGCACAATTCCTTTTCCTCATCGGATTGGTAGAAGGACTGGACTGCAACGAGTACCTTGCCCAGTTCCTGGGATTATTCATCTACGGAAGTGTCAATTTCCTGATGAACAAACGGGTGACATTCCGTTAGTTCTCCCCCAGAAATCCCCGTCGTTATCAGTCAAGAAATCGTTTTGTCAATCCGGCATAGGCATCAATTCTGCGGTCGCGCAGGAAAGGCCACCAACGGCGTACATTCTCCGAACGTTCCAAGTCCACCTCTACAACAATATTTTCCGGTCGTTCGTTCCCTGCTTGGGCCAAGAATTCACCTTGCGGTCCGGCCACAAAACTATTTCCCCAAAACAAGATACCATTGGTCTGCATGGAAGGGTCCGGCTCGTGTCCCACGCGGTTCACTGAAACCACCGGCAAACCGTTGGCTACAGCATGTCCACGCTGGGAGATAATCCAAGCATTGAGCTGACGCGCCTTTTCATCATCCGTATCACTGCTTTCCCAACCGATAGCCGTAGGATATATCAGTATTTCAGCTCC
This sequence comes from Bacteroides sp. AF25-5LB, assembly GCF_003602965.1. Taxonomy (NCBI): domain Bacteria; kingdom Pseudomonadati; phylum Bacteroidota; class Bacteroidia; order Bacteroidales; family Bacteroidaceae; genus Bacteroides; species Bacteroides sp. AF25-5LB. Next base: position 216,327 of record NZ_QTMC01000005.1, on the reverse strand, counting down.
CTTCAGTGCCATCAGACGTGCTGCTTCCGGATACCACTGGTCCCAGCATACCAATACCCCCAACTTACCCAAAGATGTCTGAATAGGTTCGAAGCCTATATCACCGGGAGTAAAATAGAATTTCTCATAATAGGCGGGATCATCAGGAATATGCATCTTCCGGTATTTCCCGGCAATGCTGCCGTCACGTTCAAAAACAACCGCTGTGTTATGATACAATCCGGGAGCGCGTTTCTCGAACAGAGAAGTGACCAGTACAATATCGTTGGCAGCAGCCAATTCGGAATAGAACCCCGTAGAAGGACCGGGAATCGGTTCTGCCAAGTCGAACAACTGCGTGTTTTCCGTCTGACAGAAATACAGAGAGTTATGCAGTTCCTGCAAAACGACCAATTGGGCTCCATGCGCCGCACATGCCTCTATGCTTTTGGCCAAATTCATTAAATTAGTCCTGAGGTCCTTCGTATTGGCCTGCTGGATAATACCTACTTTTATTTTCTTTGTCATCTTATTCTATAATTTATTGTTTTACTATGTAATCAACATTACTTCAACACCCCTACTGGATATTGCATGGTAACACAATGCAAAGAACCGTGTTGCTTAATCAAAGCACAGCAATCTATCCCGATAATTTCATAACCGGGAAAAGCCTCCTGCAACACTTTCCCCGCACGGGCATCATTCTCCGGCTGGCGATAGGTGGGGTAAAGCACTGCATCATTCAGAATCAAGAAATTAGCGTAAGTGGCAGGAAGCCGTTCCCCTTCCTCTTCTATCTTATCGGCCATGGGCAGAGCCAGCAAACGGTAAGGTTCCCCCTTTAACGTACGGAAAGTCTTTAGTTGCTCCTCCATGCGATGCAGTTCTTCGTAATGCTCATCATCCGCATCCTTGCATTGCACATAGGCTATTGTGTCGGCAGGGCAGAAACGGGCCAGCGTGTCTATATGGCTGTCTGTATCGTCACCTGCCAAATAACCGTGATCCAGCCAAAGGACACGTTGCAAGTGAAAGACGGAACGAAGATATTCCTCAATTTCCACTCGGTTCATCTGCCCGTTACGGTTAGGAGAAAGCAGGCATTCAGAAGTGGTAAGCAGCGTACCCATACCGTCACTTTCGATAGAACCGCCTTCAAGGACAAACCCCAAGCGATTTACATACTTTCCTTTCATCACTTCCGCCTCCACAGCACGACGCGTAATCAAATTATCCTTATCGGATGCAAACTTCAATCCCCATCCGTTGAACTTAAAGTCGAGCAGAGATACACCGTCAGCATCCAATAGGGTGATGGCTCCATGGTCGCGTGCCCAAGTATCATTCGTTTCGCACTTCAGGAAACGGACATTTTCCATATTCACCCTGCCGAAAATCTGTTTCTTCACCTCATCCGGTTCCGGAGTTACAATCAGCAATGACTCCCTCGCGGCTATTTCGCGGGCAATGGCTACAAAACATTCCTGCACTTCGTCCAACATATAGGCCCAGTCTGTATCTGCATGGGGCCATGTAAGCTGTATGCCGCTTTGCAAAGCCCATTCGGCAGGCAAGTGGGGAGCACGTGTCTCTACCTGAAAAATCATATTCTTGCCAAAACGCACCTGACAGTCCTTCTCTGCGGCACCCCCCAACGGAAGTCCTACAAAATATCCCATATTATTTATCTTTTCTAATTCGTTACTTTTTAAGTTAGCAGAGAGAGGGAGAATAAACCTTAGGTTTAGAATTGCCAAACCTCTACTTCAGACTTCTAAACCTCTACTCTATGATTACAAACCTCTACTCGTCAATTATCACTTATCTTCCTTCGGTTTCCGGTCGAAGAACGGATTCTTGGAGGATGCACTCACCGGAATGGCAAAAACAGTCTTGCATCCTTTCAGCCAATCCAAACGCTGGGCGGCAAGTCCGGCAGAAAACATGACACGGGTATCCACCCTCAAATCGGCAGCCATGGCACAAGCCGAGCCTATGGCTATCCCTACATCCACCGTATTCAAGGCACAAGGCACTCCCTCCGGACGGCCGGCACAAGTGGGAAAACCGCAGTGTCCGCAATTCAAACCTTGCGCCTGCTCGCGCGTACCTATTATAATTACACATTCAGCCTGCAAAATGTTGTCCGCATCACGGAGAAAGAACTTCATACCATGCTCTTCAACCATAGCGACCATCTTTTCAGACAGCTTCTTAATGTCTTCACCCGTAACCAGCGCAGCTTCAATCACATCAATACCTTTTCCTTTCGGTGCCGTGCGCGCAGCAGTCAGCATTTGCCTTGCCACATCAAGCACATGTTCGTGGCGGCAATCCCGTTCATTCTGTATCATAGTCTTTCTTTCCTGAATTAATTAGTGCGTCAAAGATAGCACAAATATTTTTTTGCACTATCTTTGCGATACAGAAAGATTAAAGGAACACCATGCTGCAAATAGAAAATGCCAGTATCGCCTACGGCAACGATATACTTTTCTCGGGTTTCAACCTGCAATTGGAAAGGGGAGAGATAGCCAGTATCTCCGGCCCTTCGGGATGCGGAAAGTCGTCACTGCTGAATGCCATACTCGGGTTTATCCCGTTAAAAGAAGGACGTATCGTATTAGACGGCATTCCGCTGGATAAAGGAAACGTCGACGTTGTCCGTAAGCAGACTGCATGGATTCCACAAGAACTGGCATTGCCGCTGGAGTGGGTAAAGGACATGGTACAGTTGCCCTTCGGTCTAAAGGCAAACCGGGGCACGCCTTTTTCTGAAACCCGCTTATTTGCATGTTTCGAGGATTTGGGTCTGGAGCGGGAGTTATATTACAAACGGGTAAACGAAATATCCGGAGGCCAACGCCAACGGATGATGATAGCCGTAGCCTCAATGATTGGCAAGCCACTGACCATTGTCGATGAGCCGACTTCCGCTCTCGACTCCGGTTCCGCGGAAAAAGTACTTTCTTTCTTCCGCAGGCAGACAGAAAAGGGAAATACCATACTGACCGTATCCCATGACAAAAGATTTGCCGACGGATGCGACCGACATATAATCATGAAATAACATACACACTATTGGGAACCATAGATATATCATACCTCAGCCTGGGCATCGGATTATTGCTATTATTAATACCGTTGTTTTACATATGGAAGTTCAAGACCGGACTGTTGCGCGCTACTGTGATAGGTACGGCACGCATGATTGTCCAGTTGTTCTTCATCGGCATATACTTGAACTACCTCTTCTTATGGGATAACCCGTGGATAAACTTTCTATGGGTAATTGTCATGATATTCGTAGCATCGCAGACGGCATTGGCACGAACGCAATTGAAGAGGAAGATTCTGTTCCTGCCCATATCCGCAGGTTTCTTATGCAGTGTAGTATGTGTAGGCTTGTACTTTATCGGAATAGTACTGAGAGTGGAAAACGTATTCAGCGCCCGGTATTTCATCCCTATTTTCGGCATACTGATGGGCAACATGCTATCCAGTAACGTCATAGCCCTCAATACCTATTATAGCGGATTGAAACGAGAACAACAGCTTTACCGATATCTTCTCGGCAATGGTGCTACAAGAGCAGAAGCACAGGCACCTTTCATCCGCCAAGCCATCATCAAATCCTTCAGTCCGCTGATTGCCAATATATCCGTGATGGGGCTGGTTGCTTTTCCGGGAACCATGATTGGCCAGATATTGGGTGGCAGCAGCCCGAATGTAGCCATCAAATATCAGATGATGATTATGGTCATCACCTTTACCGCCTCCATGCTGTCACTGATGATTACAATCTCTCTGGCTTCCTGCAAGTCGTTCGACGCCTACGGCAAGCTACTGCCGGTGATGGTGGAGAAGAAGGGAAAAAAGGAGCAAAAATAACCACATCATACCCGCAAAGAGTTCAATTGCATATAAATATACAGTCTACAAGACTTTTTTAAACTGGAATTCTTTTTAATCCACTGCTTTTTACTATATTTGCAACCAAATTTTCTGTTCACAATGAAAATTAAGGAATTAGTAAGCGCCCTTGAACGGTTCGCGCCTCTGCCATTGCAAGACGGATTTGATAATGCCGGCCTGCAAATCGGATTGACAGATGCGGAAGCAACAGGGGCTTTGTTGTGTCTTGACGTTACTGAAGCCGTACTGGATGAAGCCATTGCATTGGGATATAATGTGGTTATATCACATCACCCTCTCATTTTCAAAGGGTATAAGTCCATCACGGGCAGGGATTATGTGGAACGTTGTATCTTGAAAGCCATCAAGAATGACATCGTTGTTTATGCTGCGCACACTAACCTTGATAATGCGCCGGGAGGAGTGAACTTCAAGATTGCCGAGAAAATCGGTTTGAAGAATGTCCGTATTCTGGAAGCCAAAGAAAATGCGCTGGTGAAGCTGACCGCATTTGTACCGACCGCCCAAGCGGAAGACGTGAGAAAAGCCTTGTTCGACGCCGGATGCGGCAATATCGGCAACTATGATTCGTGCAGTTATAATCTGGAAGGCGAGGGGACATTCCGAGCCCGAAAAGGCGCCAATCCATACTGTGGAGCGATAGGGGAGCTGCATACCGAGCGTGAAGTACGTATTGAGACAATCATACCCGCCTACAAAAAAGCGGAGGCTGTCAAGGCACTGCTTGCGGCACACCCGTATGAAGAACCGGCCTATGATATTTATCCCTTGCAAAACTCATGGGTACAAGCCGGAGCTGGTGTCATTGGCGAACTGGAAGTACCGGAGACAGAACTTGAATTCCTGAAACGGATAAAGAAAACCTTCGAAGTAGGGTGTCTCAGACATAACAAACTCCTCGGACGGGAAATACAGACTGTTGCATTATGTGGCGGCGCCGGCGCTTTCCTAATGCCGCTTGCCATCCGCAACCGTGCAGATGTCTTTATCACCGGCGAGATAAAATACCATGACTATTTCGGACATGATACCGATATATTATTGGCTGAAATAGGGCATTATGAAAGTGAGCAATATACGAAAGAAATATTTTATACAATAATCCGGGATTTGTTTCCTCATTTTGAGGTCCAGATGACCAAGGTGAATACAAACCCCATAAAATACATGTAAGTAAAATGGCTAAAGAAGCAAAAAAAGATCCTCAGGAATTAACCGTAGAACAGAAGTTGAAAGCTTTGTTCCAATTGCAGACAATGCTGTCCAAAATCGATGAAATCAAGACGTTGAGAGGTGAACTTCCACTGGAAGTACAAGACTTGGAAGACGAAATAGCCGGTCTGAGTACCCGTATAGACAGAATCAAGGCAGAAGTATCCGAGTTGAAATCCTCCATCGCAGGAAAGAAAGTTGAAATTGAAACCGCAAAGGCTTCTGTAGCTAAATATAAAGACCAGCAGGACAACGTACGCAACAACCGCGAATATGACTTCTTGAGCAAGGAAATCGAATTCCAGACATTGGAAATCGAACTCTGCGAAAAGCGTATCAAGGAATTTGCCGCACAAGAGGAAGAAAAATCTCAGGAAGTAGCAGAAAGCACTGCTGCGCTGGAAGAAAGACAAAAAGACCTCGACGTAAAGAAGAGCGAACTGGACGAAATCATCTCCGAGACTAAGCAAGAGGAAGAGAAGCTGAGAGACAAGGCCAAAGAACTGGAAACAAAGATTGAACCCCGTCTGCTTCAGTCCTTCAAACGTATCCGTAAGAATTCACGCAATGGACTGGGTATCGTATACGTACAGCGTGATGCTTGCGGTGGTTGCTTCAACAAGATTCCGCCTCAGAGACAATTGGACATCCGCTCACGCAAGAAAATCATCGTTTGCGAATATTGTGGCCGTATCATGATTGACCCGGAACTGGCAGGTATAACTCCCGAACAGAAAGTGGAAGTTGTAAAGGAAAAGCCAGTAAGAGCCAAAAGAAAAATCGTACATATCGGCTCAGATAATTAAAAATAGAACATTTTTATATATAAAACGGCAATAGTCAAGACCTCTATTGCCGTTTTTTTGTTAAATAAGCTCATAAAGCTCTATAGTTAAAGAAAAAAGGTGTAGTTTTGTCAGATAGAAACAACAAATTTAAATTTAAAGACATGAAGCTAAACAAGTTATTCATACTTTATTCATTGCTGGGAATATTAATGACATCTTGCATACAAGATGAAGCACTCAATGCCGAAGCTGATATAGAGACATGCACAGTTCCCGGTGATATCTTAAATAGAGAACCGATCATTGAAAACGACAAAATTACCTTGATTGTAAAAAAGGGAACCGATGTCACAGCACTTGCTCCTAAATTTACCTTGACACCGGGTGCTACTATCACACCGGAAAGTGGAAGCACGCTCGACTTCTCGCAACCGCAATATTACGAGGTCACTTCCGAGGATCGCAAATGGAAAAAGCAATATAAGGTAGAGGTTTCTTTTTCCGGAGTCACCAATAGTACATATAGTTTTGAAAATGTGAAATTTAATAGTGGGGGAAAATATCAAATTTTTTATGAGACAGACCAACAAGGCGTCGAAACTATGACTTGGGCAAGCGGTAACCCTGGATTTGCATTGACTGGTGTACAAGGTGACCATAATATATATCCTACCTACCAGTATGCCCAAGGATACAAAGGTAAATGTCTAGGCCTGACTACTCGCAAAACGGGCTTTTTGGGCAACAGTGTCAATATGCCTATTGCCGCCGGTAATTTGTTCATCGGCACATTTGATGTGCTCAATGCATTACAAGATGCATTAAAAGCCACAAAATTCGGTTCCCAATTCGAGTATATCCCTACTCATTTACAAGGATATTATAAATACAAGTCCGGAGAGACATTCTATATACTTGATAAAAATTCTCCGGATAAGCTAAAACCCATACCCGGTAAAAAAGATATTTGTGACATTTATGCCGTATTTTATGAAAGTACGGATGATTTAAAGATTCTTGACGGAACCAATATTCTGGCAGATGATAACCCTAATATAATAGCTGTTGCCCGTATAGACAATGCTAAAGAAACTGACCAATGGTTAGAATTCTATCTACCATTTACCTTCCGCCCCGGGAAGTTTGTTGATCAAGGAAAACTGGAGGCAGGAAAGTACAATCTTGCAATCGTATTTTCTTCCAGTATCCGGGGAGATCATTTTGAAGGTGCTCCAGGTAGTACATTATATATAGATGAAGTTAAATTAGGCTACGATAAACCACAAGAAGAATGAAAAAGAACATATTAGCCATTGGTATATTTATACTGGCAAGTGTAACAACCGCGTTGTATGCTCAAGAAGATAGAAACCACGGGATTATCTGGTCATCTTTACGAGGACTAGAATATGAAATTAAAGCGGGATTCAATATAGGCGGCACTGCTCCTTTACCGCTTCCTGAAGAAATTCGCTCCATAAATGGTTACTCACCTAATGCCAATCTCTCTATAGAGGGAAATATCATCAAATGGCTGGGAAAAGACAATAAATGGGGAATTATTCTTGGTCTTCGGATGGAGAACAAAGGAATGGAAACCAAAGCACGTACTAAAAATTATAGTATGGAGATCATAGGTGACGGAGGCGAGAAACTGAAAGGAAACTGGACAGGTATGGTAAAAACCAAATTCCGCGGTTCCTATTTTTCCATTCCGTTGCTGGGAGCTTATAAATTAAGTCCGCGTGTGCGTTTAAGCGCAGGTCCTTACATTTCATTCATGACCAGTGGTGACTTCTCCGGTCATGTAAACGACGGTTATTTAAGAAAAGATAATCCTACCGGAGACAAAGTAAAATTTGAAGGTGAACAAATTGCTCCTTACGATTTTTCGGATGATTTACGCAAAATCCAATGGGGCGTGCAAGCCGGTGTAGACTGGCGTGCCTTCAAGCATCTGAATGTATTTGCCGACCTTACATGGGGATTGAATGATATTTTTAAGAAAGATTTCAATACCATTACCTTTGCCATGTATCCCATCTACTTGAATGTAGGATTCGGGTATGCTTTCTGATAATACTCAGTACACCTGATAAGATACTCATAAACAAATAAAGGTTTAGGTTGTTATCAATCCCATAAAAAGATAACCACCTAAACCTTTATTTATGAATATAAAAGCTTGGAGCACTGCGTTGCTCATATTATGCCTATGTCCTGCGGCTATGGCACAGAAAGCCAACCGCTATCTTGAGAAGCCACTCCCACAAGGCTGGGGAAGGGACGTCTCCCATACCATTCCCGGAGATGACAATCTGTTCAGCGGACAGATACCACCCGTTGACGACAAGTGGTGGAAAGCATTCGATGACCCGATGCTGGATTCATTGATTACGGTAGCCTCCACTCAAAACTATTCCGTACTTTCTGCCATGGACCGTATGGATATGGCCAAAGCCAACCTGCGGATAGAACGCGGCGGCTTTTTTCCTTCCATCTCATTGGACGGAGGATGGGCACGGCAGCAAAGCAGCGGCAATGTCAACGCACTTCCGCAATCCATTACCGGTGCATACAGCGCCTCGCTCAACGCCAGTTGGGAGCTGGACGTATTCGGAAGTATCCGCCAACGGGTAAAGGCACAGCGGGAAACCTTCATGGCAAGCAAGGAGGAATATACCTCCGTCATGGTATCCCTCTGTGCCCAGATAGCTTCCGCCTACATCGGACTCCGCGAACTGCAGCAAGAACTAAGTGTAGTGACCCACAATTGCCATACCCAGGCAGCCGTACTTAACATCACCGAAGTACGCTACAAAACCGGACTGGTGTCCAAACTGGACGTTTCACAAGCCAAATCCGTATATTACAGTACCAAAGCCTCCATCCCGCAACTGGAGGCAGGCATCAACCAATACATCACGACGCTCGCAATCTTACTCGGTACTTATCCCCAACATATCCGCCCCATACTGGAAAAACCGGGTAAACTGCCCGACTACATGGAACCTATAGGCATCGGCATTCCTGCCGACCTGCTGCTCCGCCGCCCCGATATACGGCAAGCCGAACGCCAAGTCAACGCACAAGCGGCAATGCTTGGCGCATCCCAAAGAGACTGGCTGCCGCAAGTGTTCCTGAAAGGTTCCATCGGCTATTCCTCCCATGACTTGAAGGACTTGACTAAACGGAACAGTATGACATTTGAAATTGCTCCAAGCATCAGCTGGACCTTATTCAGCGGTACCAAACTGGTGAACGCCACCCGTCTGGCACGTGCCCAGCTCGATGAATCCATTCACCAGTTCAACCAGACAGTGCTTACCGCCGTGCAGGAAACAGATAATGCCATGAACTCCTACCGCAACTCCATCCAACAGATTGTTGCCATGCGCGAAGTATGCAATCAGGGAGAAGAAACGCTAAAGCTCTCCCTCGATTTGTACAAACAAGGGCTTACTCCCTTCCAGAACGTACTGGACGCACTACGCTCACTCCTGACATACGAAAATCAACTGGTGCAGGCACAAGGCAGCTCCTTGCTGCATCTGATAGCCTTATACCAGGCATTGGGAGGCGGATATGAAATGAATCAGAAATAAGAATATAAACTAAACCGAACCGTATATGAAAAATCAAATGTACATCACCCTGCTCATCCTGCCATTGCTGGCAACGGGATGCGGGGGAAGGAAAGAAACGGCACAAACGATGCCCATTCCCGAGATAAGCGTGGCCCGTCCGACAGTGCAGAACATCACGCTGACAAAAGAATATCCGGGCTACCTGACTTCTGAAAAGACCGTAGACCTGGTAGGCAGAGTCAGCGGAACCTTACAGACCATCTCTTACGCTCCCGGCAGCCGGGTACGCCAGGGACAAGTGCTTTTTGTCATCGAACCGACAGTCTATCAAGACAATGTGCGGCAGGCAGAAGCAGAACTCAACACTGCCCGCGCCAACCTGGAATACGCCCAAAACAACTACACACGTATGCAGGAGGCCGTGAAAAGCGATGCTGTAAGCCGTATACAAGTGCTGCAAGCACAATCCAACGTGGCAACCTCGCAGGCTGCAGTGAGCAATGCGGAAGCAGCCCTGAACACGGCACGCACCAATCTGAGCTACTGCACCGTCCGTGCCCCCTTCGACGGCACTGTAAGCCGTAACCTGGTGGATGCCGGAAGCTATGTAGGCGGCAGCGTGCAGCCCGTCACACTGGCAACCATCTACAAGGACGACCATCTGTACACCTACTTCAACGTGGCAGACAACCAATGGCTCTCCATGCTGATGCAGCAAGGGGACAGCATTCCCCGGCAAGTAACCGTCAGCCTGGGCAAAGACGGGCTTCTCACTTATCCTGCACAACTGGATTATCTTTCGCCCAACGTAGACTTGAACACCGGAACTCTGAACATCCGCGCCCGTCTCGACAATCCTAAAGGACTTCTGAAAAGCGGCCTCTACGTCAGCATCATCTTGCCCTACGGAGAGCAACAGCAGGCCATCCTGCTGCCGGATGCCTCCATCGGCACCGACCAGCTGGGGAAATACATATACGTAGTCAACGATTCGAATATAGTGCGCTACCGCCATATAGAAACCGGACAACTGATAGGGGACAGCCTACGCCAGATAAGGGCAGGCATCACTCCCCGGGAACGCTACGTCACCAAAGCGCTGATGAAGGTAAGGGATGGAATGAAAGTACATCCCATCGACAACTAATATGAATTGATTAATACCAAAGCCTATGTTTTCAAAATTCTTCATAGACCGTCCTATCTTTGCTACCGTATTGGCGCTGCTCATCGTCGTAGCAGGACTGGTCACACTGGGTATCCTGCCCATTGCCCAATATCCGGACATCACACCACCCACCGTGCAGGTCAGTGCCGTATATCCCGGAGCCAATGCGCAGACGGTAGCACAAACCGTCGGCATTCCCATCGAGCAGCAAGTCAACGGAGTGGACGGAATGCTTTATATGTCCTCCAACTCCAGCTCATCGGGCGCTTACTCGCTTACCATTACTTTTGCCGTAGGCACGGACATTGATATGGCTACCGTACAAGTTCAGAACCGGGTCAGCGTGGCCCAGTCGTCACTGCCTACTCCCGTTGTGGTACAAGGTGTCACGGTGCAGAAACAGTCATCGAACATCGTGATGTTCCTCACGATGACGTCGGACAGCAAAGACTACGACGGACTTTACCTCAGCAACTATGCCAAGCTGAATCTTGTGGACCAACTGACGCGTGTGCCCGGTGTGGGTGCCGTCAATGTGATGGGAGCAGGGGACTACTCCATGCGTATCTGGCTCGACCCTGCCGCCATGCGCATCCGCTATCTTTCGCCGGCCGATGTATACCAAGCCATCCAATCACAGAATGTGGAAGTCAGCGCAGGTAACGTAGGGCAACCCATCGGCACAGACAATAAAAATGCCTATCAATACAGCCTGACCGTAAAAGGGCGCCTTACCTCACCCGAAGAGTTCGGCAACATCATCCTGCGTACCGAAGCCGGAGGGAAGATACTCCGTCTGCGCGACGTGGCGCACATCGACCTAGGCTCGGCCTCTTACAGCGTAGTATCCCAACTGGACGGGAAACCCACCGCTGCCATCGCTATCTATCAGCAACCTGGCAGCAACTCGCTGGACGTTTCCAAAGGAGTAAAGGCAAAAATGCAGGAACTCTCGCAGAATTTCCCTGCAGGCATACAATACAATGTAACCCTGGACACTACGGATGTCATTCATGCCTCCATAGACGAAGTGATGGTGACGTTCCTTGAAACGACCCTGCTGGTAGTCCTCGTCATCTTCCTATTTCTGCAGAACTGGCGGGCGGTCGTCATTCCTTGTATCACTATTCCGGTATCACTCATCGGCACACTGGCCGTCATGTCCTTGTTCGGCTTCTCCATCAATACGCTGACGCTGTTCGGGCTGATACTTGCCGTGGCCATCGTGGTGGATGATGCCATTGTGGTGGTGGAGAACTCCACGCGTCTGCTGGACACGGGGCGCTACACCTCCCGCCAGGCTGTGACCGAAGCGATGGGAGAGATTACCGGACCCATTGTCGGGGTAGTGCTGGTGCTGCTTGCCGTATTTATCCCGACAACACTCGTCAGCGGCATATCAGGACAACTGTATAAACAGTTTGCCTTGACCATTGCAGCCAGCACCGTACTTAGCGGATTCAACTCACTGACCCTTACTCCGGCACTCTGTGCCTTGATGCTACAACCTACCCGGCCTTCCAAAAATCCCCTATATCGGGGGTTCAACCATCTGTACGACAAGACACAAGGAGTCTACGACCGGATAGTGGAGTACCTGCTCCAACGCCCTGTCGCTTCCATCGTTTCATATGCGGTTTTCACATTGATTGCTGTCCTGCTGTTTGTCAAATGGCCGTCCACATTTGTTCCGGAAGAAGATGACGGCTATTTCCTCGCAGTGGTACAGCTTCCCCCTGCATCGAGCCTGGAGCGCACCCAAGCCGTAGGAAAGCAGATAAATAAGATTCTCGATTCTTACCCCGAAATAAAGGACTACATCGGCATATCCGGCTTCTCCGTGATGGGAGGTGGAGAGCAAAGCAATGCGGCCACTTACTTCATCGTACTGAAAAACTGGAATGAACGCAAGGGAAAGGAACATACGGCTGAAGCCGTAGTACAGCGCTTCAATATGGAAGTATATGGCATCCAGGAAGCGGAGATATTTGCCATGGTCCCGCCTGCCATCCCCGGACTGGGAGCTACCGGAGGCCTGCAACTCCAATTGGAAGACCGCCACAACCTCGGCGCCACCGAGATGCAGCGTGCTGTAGAGACCTTGATGGAGCATTACCGCAATTATCCGGCACTGGCATCGGTCAGCAGCCAGTACCAAGCCAATGTACCGCAATATTTTTTGAATATAGACCGCGACAAGGTACAGTTGATGGGTATCCCGCTGAACAGTGTATTCACCGCCTTGGGTTACTATATGGGGGAGGCCTACGTCAACGACTATGTACAGTTCGGACACATCTACCAAGTGAAATTGGGGGCGGGCGACCGTGCCCAGCGTGTCATCGACGATGTTCTGAAATTGAGCGTTCCCAATGCATCGGGAGAAATGGTACCTTTCTCTTCCTTCACCCGGGTGGAAGAGCAGTTAGGCATGGACCAGATAAATAGATATAACATGTACTCCACAGCAGCCGTGACTTGCAATGTGGCTCCGGGCAGCAGTTCGGGAGAGGGTATCCGGCAAATGGAAAGTCTAATCAAGGAGCATCTCGGAGACGAGTTCGGATATGAATGGACTTCGGTAGCCTATCAGGAGACGCAGGCGGGAACCACTACAACCGTCGTATTCGTCATGGCACTGTTGGTTGCCTTCCTTGTGCTTGCCGCACAATACGAAAGCTGGACCAGTCCGGTAGCCGCCGTAATGGGACTTCCGGTAGCGCTGCTCGGTGCCATGCTGGGATGCTATGTCATGGGGACTCCGGTCAGCATCTACACACAAATTGGAATCATTCTGCTTGTCGCCTTGTCTGCCAAAAACGGTATTCTGATTGTGGAGTTTGCACGTGACTTTCGTGCACAAGGCAATTCAATCCGCGATGCGGCATTCCAGGCCGGACATATCCGTCTGCGGCCTATTCTGATGACATCGCTTGCATTTGTATTCGGGGTTATGCCGCTGCTTTTTGCAACCGGAGCAGGGGCGGGAAGCCGTATTGCACTGGGAGCCGCTGTAGTGTTTGGTATGGCACTGAATACCTTGCTTGCCACGGTCTATATTCCTAATTTCTACGAATTGATGCAGAAGTTGCAGGAGAAGTTCAGTAAGAAACAATAGGGAGGATGAGCTACAAGTTATGGATTATGGGTTATAAGCTATCACACTTATAACCCATAATCCATAACTCATTTTAGCAACTTGCTGCTAAAAGTTGTATCTTTGCGTGCGAATTGCCTCTTAAAGAAATTGAAGTTATGAAAGCATATTTCATCGCCATACTTACCTTATTCACTTGTATAGCTACCGTCGTCCGGGCGCAGCAAATGTCTGAACTTGAAAACCAGATTGACAGTCTGCTCAATGGCAAGAAAGCCACCGTTGGTATAGCCGTATGGACAGACAAAGGAGACATGCTCCGGTATAACGACCATGTACACTTCCCCTTGCTCAGTGTATTCAAATTCCATGTGGCACTGGCCGTACTGGACAAGATGGATAAGCAAAGCATCAGCCTGGACAGCATTGTTTCCATAAAGGCATCCCAAATGCTGCCCAATATCTACAGCCCCCTGCGGAAGAAGTTTCCCGACCAGGATTTCACGATTACGCTTAGGGAGCTGATGCAATACAGCATTTCCCAAAGCGACAACAATGCCTGCGACATCTTGATAGAATATGCAGGAGGTATCAAACATATCAATGACTATATCCGCCGGTTGGGTATCGACTCCTTCAACCTCTCGGAAACAGAAGACGACATGCACTCCAGCTTCGAGGCTGTATACCGCAACTGGAGTACTCCTTCCGCTATGGCCCGGCTACTGAGAACAGCCGATGAAAAAGAGTTGTTCTCCAACAAGGAACTGAAAGACTTCTTGTGGCAGACCATGATAGATACTGAAACCGGCGCCAACAAATTGAAAGGTATGTTGCCAGCCCAAACCGTGGTAGGACACAAGACCGGTTCTTCCGACCGCAATGCCGACGGCATGAAAACTGCAGATAATGATGCCGGGCTCGTTATTCTTCCCGACGGTCGGAAATACTACATTGCCACCTTCATCATGGACTCATACGAGACGGATGAGGACAATGCAGACATCATCGCCCGCATATCACGCATGGTATATGATGCGATGAGATGAGAAAGGCAAGAAGGCTATCGGTAGCTCCTCCTATAAATCTTGATACTCAGGTATATCCTGCAGAAAAGTATAGCTGTTATGCTCGTAATCTATGCGGCAACAATAATGCTGAAGCCCGTTGCTGACAATCAGATAATCCACTTTCAGCACCATGTTGTAGCGGGTAATCTGGTCGAAAACCTTTTGGGTGATTTCTATTTCGGGCGCCTTGTATTCCACAATCATCCGGGCGGTGAGGTCACGCCGATAAAGCACCGTATCACAGCGTTTCTTTGTACCATTCAGCTGTACCTGCACTTCATTTGCCATAAGCGCCTGAGGATACCCCTTGTGAGCAAGAAGAAAGTGGACGAAGTGCTGCCGCACCCATTCTTCGGGCGTCAAAGCAACATAACGACGACGGATTACATCGAAAATAACATTTTTTCCATTCCTTGCGGCAATTTTAGCATCGAATGCTGGTAGGTTTAACGATAACATTTACTACATTTGTAAGTTAAATAATGGTTCCCGTCTTTCGGGAACACAAATTTAATGAAATCTTATGAAAACAAAAGAAGAAATCGTAGCCAATTGGCTGCCCCGTTACACAAAGCGTAACCTGGAGGATTTTGGAGAGTACATTCTGTTGACCAACTTCAACAAGTATGTAGAGATTTTCGCAGAAAAGTTCAATGTTCCCATTCTCGGTAAAGATGCCAATATGACATCTGCCAGCGCAGAAGGAATGACCATCATTAATTTCGGTATGGGAAGCCCTAATGCCGCCATTATCATGGACTTGCTGAGCGCCATCAAGCCCAAGGCATGTCTGTTCCTAGGCAAGTGTGGCGGCATAGACAAGAAAAATAGAATAGGGGACCTCATCCTCCCTATAGCCGCCATCCGCGGCGAAGGTACTTCCAACGACTACTTCCCGCCCGAAGTCCCGTCACTCCCGGCATTTATGCTGCAACGCGCCGTTTCTTCCGCCATCCGCGACTATGCCCGCGACTACTGGACCGGTACCGTATACACCACCAACCGCCGCATTTGGGAACATGACGAGGGGTTCAAGGAATATCTGAAGAAAACCCGTGCCATGGCTGTCGATATGGAAACGGCAACCTTATTCAGTTGTGGTTTTGCCAATCATATTCCTACGGGAGCCCTTCTGCTGGTTTCGGACCAACCGATGATTCCGGAAGGTGTAAAAACCGACAAGAGCGACAACATGGTTACCCAGAACTATGTAAATGAGCATGTTGAAATCGGAATTGCATCCCTGCGCATGATTATTGATGAGAAGAAAACCGTAAAACACTTGAAGTTCGACTGGTAATCCTCTTTACGGGACATACCCTCGTAACACTTACTTTATATGGCAAAACAAGAAACGACCTGTGATGATATTCTAAAAGAGTTGAGAGCCAAACAATACCGCCCCGTCTACTATCTCATGGGCGAGGAATCGTATTACATAGACCTCATCTCCGACTATATTGTAGACAATGTTCTCACTGACACCGAAAAGGAATTTAACCTGACCGTAGTCTACGGTGCAGATGTGGATATAGCCACTGTCATCAATGCGGCCAAGCGCTATCCGATGATGTCCGAACGCCAGGTCGTAGTCGTAAAGGAAGCGCAGGCCATCCGCAACATGGAAGAGCTTTCATACTACCTGCAAAAGCCGTTGAACTCCACCATTCTTGTTCTATGCCACAAACATGGGGTGCTGGACAGAAGAAAAAAGCTGGTGGCCGAAATAGAGAAGGTGGGGGTTCTATTTGAATCCAAGAAGGTAAAGGATGCCCAGTTACCGGCATTCATCACCTCATACATGAAGCGCAAAGGTGTAGATTTGGATCCCAAAGCTACCTCCATGCTTGCCGATTTCGTAGGTACGGACCTCAGCCGCCTTACGGGAGAACTGGAAAAACTGATTATAACTCTTCCAAAAGGTCAGACACGCGTCACCCCCGAACAGATAGAACGCAACATCGGAATCAGCAAAGATTATAATAACTTTGAACTTCGCAGTGCCATCGTAGAAAAAGACATACTAAAGGCCAATAAAATAATAAAATATTTTGAAGAAAATCCGAAAACGAATCCTATCCAGATGACTTTATCTTTACTTTTCGGCTTCTTCTCCAACTTAATGTTGGCTTACTATGCGCCCGAAAAGACGGAGCAGGGTATTGCCAGTTTCATAGGATTAAAGACTCCCTGGCAGTCGCGCGAATACCTAAGTGCCATGCGTCGTTACAGCGGAGTAAAGACCATGCAGATAATCGGGGAGATTCGATATGCAGATGCCAAATCCAAAGGAGTAGGAAATTCCTCCCTAAGCGATGGAGATATCCTCCGGGAATTGGTCTTTAAGATTCTACATTAACTTCCATACAGTATACTTTTCCATAAAAGGGAAAAAGCATAAAACAGACTGATTTGATATCATTATGTCATTTTTAGGGGGATTTATCCCCCTTTTTTCTATTTTACTCCTTAGCATAGACTATAAAATAGAAGATAATACTCATATTTACAGCAAATTACGTCCATTTATAAGCTCTGAGAATCGCGTTTTTATAACGAATCGACCAATTATACAGAAATAAAGCAAGGATTTAAGTCTTGAAGACTAGAAAATAAATAAAGCATCTTATTCTCTTATTTATGTCACATTTTTTCTCCTTTAGTAAAAAAGAAGAGATGGAGCAATTCAGCTTTAAATCGTCATATAAGAAATCTGCTACACTTTTCAAGAGTACAATAGTTGTAATACACAACTAGGATAATTGACTATTGTGAATTCAACACATTACATATATATCTATATGACGAGTGTATTATAACACATGTAATATTACATCTAAAAAACAAATGTAATAAGCGACATTCAACATCGTAAACTATTAGTTTACAAAAATGATAGAGTAGGGGTTAACCCATGTAGTTACAAGCAATAAATAGATGTATATAAATTATATACAATGATTAATCAAATTATTAGATTATATTTTATATAAAATAAACGACAAACAAATGTAATATAGTATTTATTATCAGAAATCACCAATATAATACACTAATAATTAGATAAATATGCCATTTTATTAAACTTAAAATAAATATCTATTTTACCCATGATTTGTATTATAGCATTTGTAATGATGAATATTGTAATAATAACATTTCATTTGTAAATCATAAAATATCACATTTTTAATTTGCTTTTGTGATGTCATTTTTTTACTTTTGTAATCCAATAAATAGCATGTACAATTGTAATAACACATAAACCATGAGTATAAAAGATAGGTTCAAAATGGTTATGGACCGGGAGAAACTGACAGCAGGAGCTTTTGCCGAGAGTATTGGCGTGGCCCAAGCCACCATTTCCCACATCTTGGGTCCGCGTAACAAATATCCAAGTACGGAAGTTATTCTCCGATTACATCAACGCTACAATGATATAAACTTGGAGTGGCTGCTTACCGGAAAAGGTAATATGAGTAATAATCCGGATTCACCCGAAAACGATGGATTCGACTATCCTTTATTCGCTGAGAATCCGGAAAACCTGACCAAAGGGCCGGATGAAACTGAAAATCGCAAGGAAATTGCATTAGAAACATCTCTAAAAGCACCTAAAGAGATTGTAAGACAAGAGATTATCTACAAAGAAAGACCTCCCAGAAAAATCACTGAAATAAGAATTTTCTTTGATGACAATACCTACGAGACTTTCAAACCGGAAAATTAAGGAATGAGAATGGAAATAGACTAACGCCCCAGCATAAAAAAGAAACGGGTTCGTTTTATTCTGCACTCGGTTTACACTATCTTTGCACCCGAAAGAAAAACATCCCTCTTTATAGATATGAAAAAGTATATTTTAGATCTGACAGTGACAGAGAACCTCCGCTTGCATGCCAACTATGTGTTGTTGAAGCTGACTTCTCCGTCCCCACTTCCGGAAATGCTTCCGGGACAATTTGCAGAGATTCGTGTGGACGGTTCGCCTGCCACTTTTTTGCGCCGCCCCATCTCCATCAATTATGTAGATAGACAACGGAACGAAGTATGGTTCTTAATCCAACTCGTAGGTGACGGAACCAAGCGATTAGGCGAAGCAAAAGCAGGCGACATAATCAATGTAGTGCTTCCGCTGGGAAACTGCTTCACAATGCCTGAAAAGCCCTCAGACAAGCTCTTATTGGTAGGTGGAGGTGTAGGTACAGCTCCTATGTTATATTTAGGCGAACAGCTCGCCAAGAGAGGCTGCAAGCCAACCTTCCTGCTGGGTGCCAGAAGTGACAAAGATTTGCTTCAATTGGAACAGTTTGCCGCCTATGGCGAGGTGTATACCACCACCGAAGATGGCAGCCACGGAGAGAAGGGATACGTAACGCAACACTCCATATTAAATAAGGTGTGCTTTGAGCAGATATATACTTGCGGCCCCAAACCGATGATGATGGCAGTAGCAAAGTATGCCAAAAGTAAAGGCATCAGTTGCGAAGTATCTCTGGAGAATATGATGGCGTGTGGCATAGGCGCTTGTCTATGCTGTGTGGAAAATACCACGGAAGGCCATTTGTGTGTATGTAAAGAAGGTCCGGTTTTTAATATAAACAAACTATTATGGCAGATTTAAATGTAAATATCGGTGAATTACAAATGAATAATCCGGTGATGACTGCGTCCGGAACATTCGGATATGGTGAAGAATTCGCCGATTTCATCGAACTATCGCGAATAGGTGGTATAATTGTAAAGGGAACTACCCTTCACAAACGTGAAGGCAATCCATATCCGCGCATGGCAGAGACTCCTTCGGGAATGTTAAACGCTGTGGGACTGCAAAATAAGGGTGTACATTACTTTGTTGAACACATCTATCCCCGCATCAAGGACATTCAGACCAACATGATTGTAAATGTTTCGGGTTCTGCCATCGAAGACTATGCCGAAACAGCCGCAATCATTAATGAACTTGACAAAATTCCTGCCATAGAGTTGAACATCTCTTGCCCCAATGTGAAGCAAGGAGGAATGGCATTCGGTGTTACCGCCAAAGGAGCAGAAGAAGTGGTGAAAGCCGTGCGCTCAGTTTACAAAAAGACACTTATCGTAAAGCTCTCACCGAACGTTACCGACATCACCGAAATAGCCCGCGCAGCCGAAAATGGCGGTGCAGACAGCGTTTCCCTTATCAATACCCTGCTAGGAATGGCTATAGACGCGGAACGCAGGCGTCCGATACTCTCCACTGTAACCGGTGGTATGTCTGGTGCAGCTGTGAAACCCATTGCCTTACGTATGGTATGGCAAGTGGCCAAGGCGGTAAAAATCCCCGTCATAGGCTTGGGAGGTATCATGAACTGGAAAGATGCTGTGGAATTCATGCTTGCAGGTGCCTCCGCCATCCAGATTGGTACGGCAAACTTCATTGATCCGGCGGTTACGGTGAAAGTGGTAGAAGGAATAAATGACTATCTCGACAGACACGGTTATCAGTCTGTAAAGGACATTATCGGTGCACTTGAGGTATAAAGAATAACAAGAGATTGCCATTCGCAATATATATTCACAAAAAAGGACATTCATTGACGAATGTCCTTTTTCTTTTTATTTACATCAGTAAACTTACTCTCCCAACAAATCTGGGCGCAGTCTACGGGTTCTTTCTAATGACTGTTGCAGCTCCCATTCCTTAATCTTGGCCTCATGTCCAGAAAGTAAAATATCCGGAACCTTCCATCCATTGTAATCAGCGGGACGCGTATAGACCGGTGCAGCCAGCAGATTGTCCTGAAAGGAATCTGAAAGTGCAGACTGCTCATCGGAAATCACTCCCGGAATGATACGGACGATGGCATCTGCCATGACAGCAGCCGCCAGTTCTCCGCCAGTCAACACATAGTCACCGATACTGATTTCCTTGGTGATGAGATGCTCGCGAATCCGGTAATCTATCCCTTTGAAATGCCCGCAGAGAATGATGAGATTCTGGGCAAGGGAAAGAGTATTTGCCATCGGCTGATTGAACTGCTCACCATCGGGGGTGGTAAAGATAACCTCGTCGTAATCCCGCTCAGCCTTCAAAGCGTTGATACACCGCTCTATCGGCTCTATTTTCATGACCATTCCGGCAAAGCCACCAAACGGATAATCGTCTACACGACGGTACTTATCTTCCGTATAATCACGAAGATTATGGATATGTATCTCTGCAAGCCCTTTATTTTGAGCACGTTTCATGATGGAGCAGTTGAAGAATCCCTCAATCATCTCCGGTAAAACTGTGATAATGTCAATGCGCATATAACTTTATTTTAGCTATTTCAAGCTGCAAAAGTACAAATATTCGGGGAGAAACCCGTATTTTTGCGTTCAAACAATCCGAAAACCCTATGACTGTAAAAGAAAAAATAGACCAGCTCCGTGCGGAATTACACCAGCACAACTACAATTATTATGTGCTGAATGCTCCTGAAATATCCGACAAGGAGTTTGACGACCTGATGCGCGAGCTACAAGATTTAGAGAAAGAACATCCTGAATACCAAGATGATAATTCGCCCACGATGCGCGTAGGAAGTGATTTAAATAAGAACTTCACACAAGTGGCACACAAATATCCCATGCTTTCATTGGGAAACACCTATTCCGAAAACGAAGTGACCGACTTTTACGAACGGGTAAAAAAAGCGTTGAACGAGGAGTTTGAAATCTGCTGCGAGCTGAAGTATGACGGTACTTCCATCTCACTGACTTACGAGGATGGCAAACTGGTGCGTGCCGTCACCCGTGGCGACGGCGAAAAGGGCGATGATGTGACGGACAATGTAAAGACAATCCGGACGATTCCGCTGGTCCTCCATGGGAATTATCCTAAGTCATTCGAAATCAGAGGGGAAATCCTGATGCCCTGGGTGGTTTTCGAAGAACTGAACCGGGAAAAGGAAGCACGTGAGGAACCGCTTTTCGCCAATCCGCGCAACGCTGCTTCCGGTACCTTGAAATTGCAGAATTCCGCCATCGTAGCATCCAGAAAGCTGGATGCTTATCTCTACTATCTATTGGGAGAAGAATTGCCCTGCGACGGCCATTACGAGAATCTGCAAGCCGCCGCCAGCTGGGGATTTAAAACATCAGAGCACACCAGAAAAGCCCACAGCCTGGAGGAAGTCTTCGAATACATCAATTATTGGGACACGGAGCGTAAGAACCTTCCGGTGGCTACTGATGGTATTGTACTAAAAGTCAACAGCTTGAGGCAGCAGAAGAATTTAGGATTCACAGCCAAGTCTCCCCGATGGGCCATCGCATATAAATTCCAGGCAGAACGGGCACTAACACGATTGAACAAGGTTACCTACCAGGTAGGACGCACCGGTGCAGTGACTCCGGTCGCCAACCTGGACCCCGTACAACTATCCGGCACCATTGTGAAACGTGCCTCCCTGCACAATGCAGATATTATCGAGGGGTTGGATCTGCATATAGGCGACATGGTGTATGTGGAAAAAGGCGGTGAAATCATCCCCAAAATAACCGGTGTCGATAAGGATGCCCGCAGTATGCTTATCGGTGAAAAAGTGAAATTCATCACCCATTGTCCCGAATGCGGCAGCAAACTGATACGTTTTGAAGGAGAAGCAGCCCACTATTGCCCCAATGAAACCGCTTGCCCTCCGCAGATTAAAGGGAAGATAGAGCATTTCATCAGCCGCAAAGCCATGAATATAGACGGACTGGGACCTGAAACTGTAGATATGTTCTACCGATTGGGACTGATAAAAGATACTGCAGATTTATACCGGCTCAAAACCGACGACATCAAGAACCTGGAACGGATGGGCGAAAAATCGGCAGAAAACATAGTCAACGGTATTGCGGCAAGTAAAGAAGTGCCATTCGAAAGAGTGCTCTTTGCACTGGGCATACGCTTCGTGGGAGAAACGGTTGCCAAGAAAATAGCCAAGTCCTTTACGGACATCGAAGAGCTGGAAAACGCGGACCTCGAAAAGCTGAAAAACATCGATGAAATCGGTGAAAAAATAGCGCAGAGCATTATAACTTACTTCTCCAATCCTGCCAACAGAGAGCTGGTGGAACGGCTGAAATCGAACGGTCTGCAACTCCACCGGACAGAAGAAGACCTCAGCGGATACACCGACAAACTGGCGGGCCAGTCCATCGTCATCAGCGGCGTATTCACCCACCACTCACGGGACGAATACAAAGAGATGATTGAAAAGAACGGGGGGAAAAACGTCGGAAGCATCTCCTCCAAAACCAGCTTTATCCTGGCCGGAGAAAATATGGGACCTGCCAAACTGGAGAAAGCGCAGAAACTGGGAGTAAAGATTATGAGCGAAGATGAGTTTTTGGCATTGCTATCCTAACAAATTTCCACAAAAAGCTTTTTTATGGCTTATATTTGTAGGGTAAATCGAAAAAATTCGTACTTTTGCGAGTCATTTAATTAGAGATTACTTTATAATACTCATGATACAGACAAGATTGAAAGGAATGGGGGTAGCGCTGATTACTCCATTTAAAGAGGATGAAAGCGTTGATTACGATGCGTTGATGCGTTTGGTAGACTATCAACTTCAAAACAATACCGACTTTTTATGTGTGCTCGGCACCACGGCAGAAACTCCGACTCTGACTGAAGAAGAGAAAAAGAAAATCAAGAAAATGGTCATCGAGCGAGTGAACGGAAGAATTCCTATCCTGCTGGGCGTAGGTGGAAACAACACCCGGGCCATAGTGGAAACACTGAAAAATGACGATTTCACCGGAGTAGATGCCATTCTATCCGTCGTTCCATATTACAACAAGCCATCGCAAGAAGGTATATATCAGCATTATAAGGCCATTTCTGAAGCAACGGATTTACCGATTGTGCTTTATAATGTCCCCGGTCGTACCGGCGTGAACATGAAGGCGGAAACAACCCTGCGCATTGCACGTGATTTCAAGAATGTGATAGCCGTCAAAGAAGCTTCGGGCGACATCACGCAGATGGACGACATCATCAAAAACAAACCGGCCAATTTCGACGTTATTTCGGGCGATGACGGCATCACCTTCCCTCTGATTACTTTGGGGGCCGTCGGCATCATCTCGGTCATTGGAAACGCGTTCCCGCGTGAGTTCAGCCGTATGGTACGTCTGGCACTGCAAGGGGACTATGCCAATGCATTGACCATTCACCACAAATTTGCCGAATTATTCAAGCTTCTGTTTGTAGACGGCAACCCTGCCGGAGTAAAAGCCATGCTGAACGCAATGGGAATGATTGAGAACAAGCTCCGCCTGCCATTGGTACCGACCAGAATCACCACCTTCGAAGCCATGCGCAAGATTCTGGATGAATTGAACATCAAATGCTAAGGTCTTATACCGCCCCTATAGGATATTAATTTCCAGTATACAACATATTAATATCAGCTATGCAAGGAGTTAATTTTGTGGAAACACGGAATTAACTCCTTCTTTTTTTCCTATGTGACTATATTTATCAGTACAATAATCCCAAAACAGTCTACTGATTACGTTATAAAGCAAAAAGACATCTGGTTAAATCGAGAAAAAGACGTCTCTAGCTCAATCAAGACAAGACTATTATTTCAGCTAATCTATTAGTTCACAATACTGAACAGTTTGTTTTACTTAGCAAAACACGCGCCAGTGCCATACAAGGGGAGAACATCAACTATATCCCATAGCTGTAAACACAAAGGATCTCCGCAAGTTTTCTTGCGGAGATCCTTTGTGATCGCGACAGGATTCAAACCTGTAACCGGCTGATCCGTAGTCAGCTACTCTATTCAGTTGAGCTACGCGACCCTTAAAAAAAATTATGAAAACTTGTGACCGCGACAGGATTCAAACCTGTAACCGGCTGATCCGTAGTCAGCTACTCTATTCAGTTGAGCTACGCGGCCTCTTTGTTTAACGGGTGCAAAGATACGTACTTTTTCCGAATTAGCAAACAATATACAAACTTTTTTTGAAGAAATTTATTCGACAAAGCGATAATTAAACAACTGCCAGCCGATTGTCATCCCCACATTCCACTCCCTTCTCGGTGAGCTATAATGATTTACATAAGCAGAAATGGCTCCGAAGGGCAAATGACAAATAACAGAAACTTCTCCCATATACTCAAAGCGAGAGAATGCTTTTCCATAATACGCTTTATTCAATGCATTCTTTTTTATCGGAAAAATCGGCGTAAAGCCATAAAATTCTGTCCGAAACTGGAACATATCATTCAAAACATATATCGGTTTGATGCCGGCAGCCACATATTGGTTGGCACGAAAAGCTTCATTGTACATCAGTTTACTATGTGGAGTCGGTGCAAATTCTCCTGCCTGCATCATAGTTGCCGTATAATTCTCAGAAAAATTTTTCGACGAATACAGTGCTTCTGCCATCCATCCCAAGGTGAACTTCGGTCCCATTGTGTGATATGCCTCCTTCATATAAGAAATTTGCAACCATGATTGCCGTTCTTGCGGGGAAGGACTGTACCCTTCTTGCGGATTCCCAGGTTCAAATCTTTCCCTCCCGGTAAAGACCTGGGCTATCAGCTTCTCCAAATAACCTTTTGTCGCGTATTGCCGCGTATTTAGGGTACTCCCATAGAAACCGATGGAACCTCCCAAAAGTTTGTATGTACTTCTGTCCGAACGGTCCTTATCGAAATCTATTACGCTGGATTGAAAATAGTTATCTTCCAGTTGGCCATACCCCAGACTGAACTCCGCACGCTTATTGGCCAGAAACGGCAAGGCAACCATCAACTTCACAAAGCGCTCATCTTTTGAATTGAATGAAGGCTTGTCATTCTTGGAAAACAACTTATCCTTCTTGTAGTAATCGAAGGTACTGATTGAAGCAATAAAACGAAAGGATGTAGGTATGCGGGTAGGCAAATCAATCTTACCCATCAACTGTGCATTATTATAAATCTTACCCAACTGACCGTCAAAAGTTATTTCCTTGGAATAATAATTCAAGTTCTGATATCCTACTCCCAAATAGATTTGGTTTGAGCTCGTGGTAGAGACACTGCCCCCCAGACGCACGGAAAAATTATCCTCCATCTTCACCTTCAAATGCAGCTGATATAAATCGGCTTCCGAATCATACACTGCGTGAGGAACTATTTCCGAAATCATATTATCTGCCAGCAAACGGAAATACCCGCGCTTCAAGTCTTCATAAGTAAAGACTTCATGCTCCTCATCATGGAATTCTTTTTTGATGTAGGCTTGCTGTTGGGCATTCGCCCCTTCAATAATAATATCCCGGAAACGGAATTGAGGTAGGTTACTCCGGAAGACAAGGCGCCTCAAACGCACATTATCAGCATTCACCCTACGGTGAACACGGCTTTTGATGGAATCCATCATATTAAGAGTACGGTTGTAGCCTATATCGTGCAATTCCTGCAGACGGTCAAAATCCAACAGGTTGACATCATCGTACTTGAAGGTCATGACTATACCCAATGAGTCCGGAATGGAATAATCGGTCTTCTGCATAATCATATTCTCCAATTGGCTCATCAGGTCATTCTCCTTCGGCTTACCGGGATTTGCCGCCACCACACTGCCAATAATGACATCCGGATGAAAATCTTCCCGCATCACATCCGTAGGGAAATTATTATAAATACCGCCATCATAAGCAAGTGTACTGTCTATTTCTATCGGTTTAAAGACAAATGGAAAGCTCATGGAAGCACGTACCGCATCCCCCAAATCCCCTTTACCCAATACCAATGGCTTTTTATTGTACACATCGGATGCTATACAGCGAAAGGGGACAAACAGTTTGTTGAAATTACCGCCACATGCAGCCGTAGCGCGTGCAAACAATTCCACAAATACCAGATTCATCTGTATGGGGTTGACCATGCTTGTGGGAAGTATCTGAGGCTTTATATGCAGCGAGTCTCTAAAAGCGAAACGGATATTGAAAAATTCCGGTGAAGGACGATTCTTTTTAAAATAATACTCGTATTTGGGCTCCACTTTACCCGAATACCAACGCTTAAAGTCGGGAGAGCGCAAGAGCGCCTCCATATCGTCCGGAGAATACCCCATAGCATACAGCGAACCGATGATAGCTCCCATAGAGGTTCCGGTTATATAATCAATGGGGATATTATTCTCTTCCAAAGCCCGGATAATGCCAATATGAGTCATGCCTTTTGCTCCACCGCCACTCAATACAAGCCCCACTTTCTGAGCTTGTAAAACAAAGGTACATAGAAGAAACGACAAAAACAATAAAACTCTTTTCATAACTATGCGATTCCGAGTAAGATAAATGTTCATTGCCCCAAATATAAACAATAGTTTCTAAAAATGCCGTATTCAACGGAGAAAATCACTTTATAATTGGTGAAAATGAATAAAAAAGGGTATTGCGACTCTGAAGAATCACAATACCCTTGCATATATTAAATGCAAATTTAAAGGGACTTATTTTATCAGGTCAATGCTTCTCTTGACAAAGTTGTTCAAAGCTTCACCTTTCAACATACCATTCTGCAACAGTGCCAAATCTATCAGCTGACGGACAACCTTATTCTTGGCTGCATAATCGGCAAAGACACCTTCTTTCTGCGTTTTCAGTTCATTCCACTTCTTATCCAGCTCACTTACCTTATCTTTTTCGGCAGTCGGTATATCCTCATCTTTCTTTCCTTCCTGCTTCTTTTTCAACTCATTACGTTGCTTGTTCACTTCATCCATCTCTGCCTGAACTGGAGCAACGGCAGCAGCACATTCCTTGTCCTCATCTGCCAGCACTTCCTTCACCAGCTTATGGTCTGAATTCAATACTAGGTTAAACATATCCGGCATTTCGCCATAGAAGCTCATTCCAGCCTGAATATTGGCCATTTCCTTCATACGGCGCATGTACTCGCTCTGAGTTATCATGATAGGAGTGGCGTTTTCGCCCAAAGCCTGCGCCGTGATGTTAAACTCCGTCTTATCCATCTTGGGCAACTGGCTCTTGAAGATGGAAGAAAGAACTTCCTGCTTGCCGGCTTCCAACGCTTCATTCTTCTTGTCTTCCTTGACAATCAGATTATCAATAATATCGCTGTCTACACGAGTGAAGCGAACCTTTTCGAACTTCTGTTCCAACATGCTCACCACCGCAATGTCCAGCTGTCCATCCATCAACAGCACATTGTATCCTTTATTCGTAGCGGCCTCTATATAGCTGTATTGTTCATCTTTATTGTTGGCATACAGATAAATCAGATTTCCATCCTTATCCGTCTGGTTATCTTTAATCAACGTCTTATACTCTTCGAAAGTATAATATTTGCTGTCTGTATCGGTGAAAAGGGCAAAATCCTTGGCTCTATCATAGAAATCTTCCTGCGTAAGCATTCCGTAGTTGATGAAGATTTTCAAGTCATTCCACTTTTCCTCAAACTGTTTACGGTCATTCTTGAAGATAGACTGCAAACGGTCTGACACCTTCTTCGTGATATATGTAGAAATCTTCTTCACGTTGGCATCGCTCTGCAGATAAGAACGGGAAACGTTCAATGGAATGTCCGGTGAATCGAGCACACCATGCAGCAGGGTCAAGAAATCAGGAACAATACCTTCCACCGAATCCGTTACATATACCTGGTTACAGTAGAGCTGAATCTTATTCTTGTTCAACTCAATGTTGCTTTTCACTTTAGGGAAGTACAGAATACCGGTAAGGTGGAACGGATAATCCACATTCAGATGAATCCAGAATAAAGGTTCGTCGGACATAGGATAAAGGTCACGGTAGAACTTCTTATAATCTTCATCTTTCAATTCGCTGGGTTTCAGCGTCCACAACGGGTTGGAATCATTGATGATATTATCCTCGGCAGTTTCAACCTGCTTGCCGTCTTTCCATTCTTTCTTCTTGCCGAATGCAACCGGAATAGGGAGGAAACTGCAATACTTCTTCAACAAAGAGGAGATGCGTGCTTCTTCAAGGAATTCCTTGCAGTCATCGTCTATGTAAAGAACGATATCCGTACCACGTTCTGCCTTATCAGTGTCTTCAATCGTAAACTCCGGACTGCCATCGCATGTCCACTTTACAGCCTGGGTGCCTTCCCGATAGGATTTAGTGATGATTTCGACTTTCTTGGCAACCATAAAAGCCGAATAGAAACCCAATCCGAAATGGCCGATGATGGCGTTGGCATCGTTTTTATATTTCTCAAGGAAGTCATTGGCGCCAGAGAAAGCTATCTGGTTAATATACTTGTCTATTTCTTCAGCCGTAAGACCTATACCATGGTCGGACACTGTAATGGTATCTTTTCCCAGCGAAACACGTACGGTTAAATCGCCAACTTCACCCTTGAACTCACCGATAGAGGAGAGTGTTTTCAGCTTCTGTGTAGCATCAACCGCGTTAGAAACCAACTCACGGAGAAAAATTTCATGATCACTATACAAGAACTTTTTAATGACGGGGAAGATATTCTCAGTAGTTACCCCAATATTACCTTTTTGCATACTACATTTATATTTTTTAGATTTATATTTTTAATTATTCCGGCAGATATAGCACAAAAAAAATGCCAGCCCATAAGGACTGACATTTTGACGGTTTTTATAAAGAACAGCTTATGCCTTCTTGATGCTCAACTCGTCTTTTTCTTTGTCTACTGATACGTTTACCGTATCACCCGGCTGTAACTCCGCCGCCACTATCAGCTCGGAAAGTCCATCCTCCAAGTGGTTCTGAATAGCACGCTTCAATGGACGCGCACCAAACTGTACATCGTACCCTTTCGAAGCAAGGAATGTCTTTGCATCATCCTCCACAACCAGCTTGTAACCAATTGCTTCAACCCGTTCGTACAAGCCTTTCAGCTCAATGTCCACAATCTTTGTGATGGCCTCCAAGGAGAGCTGGTCGAAAGTAATGATTTCATCCAAACGATTCAAAAATTCAGGAGCAAAGGTCTTGTTCAGAGCCTTTTGTATCACGCTGCGTGAATGTTCATTGTCATCCGTGCGGTTTTGCGCCGTAAAACCTACGCCACGGCCAAATTCCTTCAACTGTCGCGTACCGATATTGGAGGTCATAATGATAACCGTATTCTTGAAATCAATGGTTCTGCCATAATTGTCAGTCAAACGACCTTCATCCAGTACCTGAAGCAAGATGTTGAACACATCCGGATGAGCTTTCTCAATCTCATCCAGCAAGACAATGGAATACGGCTTGCGACGAACCTTTTCAGTCAACTGGCCGCCTTCCTCATAGCCCACATATCCCGGAGCGGCACCAATCATACGAGATACGGTGTATTTCTCCATATACTCGCTCATATCGATACGTATCAAGGCATCGGCAGAGCCAAACATATATTTTGCCAATTGCTTTGCCAAATGCGTCTTACCCACACCAGTAGGGCCAAGGAACATAAAGGTTCCGATGGGATGGTTCGGGTCTTTCAACCCTACACGGCTACGCAAGATTGCTTTGGTAAGTTTCTCTATCGCAGCATCTTGAGCTATCACCTTCGCCTGTAGTTCTTCCTTCATTCCGGCCAGTTTAAGTCCTTCTGCCTGCGCCATGCGCTGTACGGGTACACCGGACATCATCGAAATAACATTGGCTATTTCCTCTTCGCCTACCGTTTGGCGGTCATCCTTCAAACGGGCTTCCCACTCGACCTTCATCTCCTCCAAGCGGACAGAAAGTTCCTTCTCACGGTCACGGTAGCTGGCAGCCAGCTCAAAATTCTGTGATTTTACAGCTTCAGCCTTCAAGCCACGTGCCTCTTCAATCAGCTTTTCCTGCTCCTCAATTTCTTTCGGAACATTAATATTCGTCAAATGCACACGCGAACCCGCTTCGTCCAAAGCATCAATAGCTTTATCCGGAAAGTTGCGGTCGGTTATATAGCGTGCTGACAACTTGACACATGCTTCCAGGGCTTCATCCGTGTAGCTCACGTTATGATGGTCTTCATACTTCTCCTTGATATTCTTCAATATCTGAAGCGTTTCTTCAGCTGTGGTAGGCTCTACAATTACCTTTTGGAAACGACGTTCCAAAGCACCGTCTTTCTCGATATTCTTTCTGTATTCATCGAGAGTGGTAGCTCCAATACACTGGATTTCACCACGCGCCAAAGCCGGTTTCAACATATTGGCAGCATCCATGGAACCGGCAGCAGCACCGGCACCTACAATTGTATGGATTTCATCGATGAAAAGGATGACATTCGGATTTTTCTGCAACTCGTTGATAATGGAGCGGATACGTTCCTCAAACTGACCACGGTATTTTGTTCCCGCCACCACAGAGGCCATATCAAGCATCACCACGCGCTTCTCAAACAAGATGCGCGAAACTTTCTTTTGCACAATACGCAATGCCAAACCCTCTACGATGGCAGATTTTCCTACGCCCGGTTCACCGATAAGCACCGGATTGTTCTTCTTGCGGCGGCTCAAGATTTGCGCCAGACGTTCAATCTCGCGTTCGCGACCCACAACCGGGTCCAGCTTGCCTTCTTCGGCAGCCCGGGTCATGTCTACGCCGAAATTGTCCAGCACGGGGGTATCATTGGACGGCTTTCTGGATGCAGTCTGTGCAGCCGAAGCCGAACCAGCCCCTCCAGTACGGGAGGAGCGAGACATACTCATGTCTTCTTCATCCTCTTCATCATCCTCAGCGAATCCCATTCCCGCATTCGGATTGGTCGATTTCATCGAAAGCTGTTCAAATACAGCCTGATAATCCACCCGGTGTTCTTCCAAAACAGTTGCAGCAAGATTGTCTCCGTCTTTCAAGATAGCCAGCAATACATGTTCCGTATCGGCAGTTGCACTTTTCAGCAAACGCGCTTCAAGCATACACATCTTCAATATCTTAGCCGTCATCGGGGACAAGGGCACTTCAGCGTCCGGCAAGAGAGTATCGTCCTCGGCATCTTTCAGGAAACCCTCCAGGCGACTTTTTACTCGTTTTAAATCTATATCAAGTTTCAACAATATTTCAATAGCTTTTCCTCCGCCATCACGCAACATGCCGAGCAGAAGGTGTTCCGGACCAATATAACGATTTCTCAATCGATTGGCTTCTTCCTTGCTATAAGTAATTATGTCTGAAACTCTTTGTGAAAATTGATTGTTCATATTTTATAATTCTCCTCAATTAAAAAGGTTATCCACGACAAAGATACGCATTTATTAATTCAACGTATCATATTTAACTGATTTAATAGTATACAAATCCCGTGCCACAAATTTCAAATCTGTTTTTCCATTTTATACCTTATATATTAATGGCAACTTGGGGAGGAAAGGAGGGAGTACTTCTATATTTATGCCGCAGGCAACAAAGTTTATGGAGGAAAACTTTTGTATATCGTAAAAAAGCAGTACTTTAGCGTGGTTTTTCACGAACCCGAAAATGTATAATTAATAATCTTTTTAAATGCTTGAACAAGACAGAATTATAAAGATTAACATCGAGGAGGAAATGAAGTCATCGTACATTGACTACTCTATGTCGGTCATTGTCTCACGTGCCCTTCCGGATGTTAGAGATGGTTTTAAACCCGTTCACCGAAGAATTCTTTTCGGAATGATGGGATTGGGAAATACCTCCGACAAACCTTATAAAAAATCAGCCAGAGTTGTAGGTGAAGTATTAGGTAAATATCACCCTCATGGCAACTCGTCCGTTTACGGAGCTCTTGTACGTATGGCTCAGCCTTGGGCAATGCGTTACATGTTGGTAGACGGACAAGGTAATTACGGTTCAGTAGACGGTGACAGCGCTGCTGCCATGCGTTATACCGAGTGCCGTTTGCGAAAAATTGGTGAAGACATGATGACAGACCTTGAAAAAGAGACTGTTGACATGCAGAACAATTTCGATGACTCTTTGCAAGAGCCTACCGTCATGCCGGCCCGTATTCCAAATCTTTTGGTAAATGGTGCATCTGGTATTGCTGTAGGTATGGCTACCAATATGCCGACTCATAATCTATCTGAGGTTATTGACGCTTGTATTGCATACATCGAAAATAATGACATCGATATAGAAGAGTTGATGACGTATGTTAAAGCTCCCGACTTCCCGACCGGAGGCTATATATACGGTATGAACGGTGTTCGCGAAGCCTATCTCACGGGACGCGGACGTGTCATAATGCGTGCTAGAGCCGAAATTGAGACTGGTTCGACGCACGATAAAATCGTTGTGACAGAAATTCCCTATGGCGTCAACAAAGCTGAATTGATTAAGAATATAGCCGATTTGGCCAACGAAAAGAAAATTGAAGGTATTGCCAATGCTAATGACGAATCCGACCGTGAAGGTATGCGTATCGTTATTGATGTAAAACGTGATGCAAATGCCAGCGTTGTACTCAACAAGCTCTACAAGATGACAATGCTGCAGACATCTTTTGGTGTGAACAATGTTGCATTGGTACATGGCCGTCCACGTCTGTTGAATCTAAAAGATTTGATAAAATACTTCGTTGAGCACAGACGCGACGTAGTCATCCGCCGTACTCAGTACGATTTGCGCAAGGCCAAAGAACGTGCACATATTCTGGAAGGATTAATCATTGCATCTGATAATATCGACGAAGTAATTAAGATTATCCGTGCTGCTAAAACACCGAATGATGCGATATCTGGTTTGATGGAGCGATTCCAACTCAGTGAAATTCAGTCACGTGCTATTGTTGAAATGCGTTTGCGCCAGCTCACAGGCCTGATGCAAGACCAACTGCACGCCGAATATGAGGAAATTCAGAAGCAGATTGCTTATTTGGAAGAGATCCTTGTCAATGACGAACTCTGCCGCAAAGTCATTAAAGATGAACTGATTGAAGTAAAAGAGAAGTATGGTGACGAACGTCGCTCAGAAATCGTCTACTCATCAGAAGAATTCAATCCGGAAGACTTCTATGCAGATGATGAAATGATTATCACCATCTCACACATGGGATACATCAAGCGTACACCGCTGAGCGAATTCCGTGCGCAAAACCGTGGTGGGGTAGGCTCCAAAGGTACCGAAACCCGCGATGCAGACTTTGTAGAGCATATTTATCCTGCAACCATGCATAATACCATGATGTTCTTTACACAGAAAGGTAAATGTTACTGGCTGAAGGTATACGAAATCCCTGAAGGTACTAAGAATTCGAAAGGTCGCGCCATCCAGAATTTGTTGAATATCGACTCTGACGATGCTGTAAACGCCTATTTGCGCGTGAAGAACCTGAACGACCAAGAGTTTATCAACAGCCATTATGTATTGTTCTGTACCAAAAATGGTGTCATTAAGAAAACATTGCTTGAGCAGTATTCACGCCCTCGCCAAAATGGTGTAAATGCTATCACTATCCGTGAAGACGACCGTGTAATCGAAGTGCGTATGACAAACGGCGACAATGAAATCATCATTGCCAACCGTAACGGACGTGCCATTCGTTTCCATGAAAGTGCTGTGCGTGTTATGGGACGTACTGCCACCGGTGTACGTGGCATGACATTGGATGAGGACGGTCAAGACGAAGTAGTAGGTATGATATGCATCAAAGATCCTGAGGCGGAAACAATTATGGTTGTATCGGAACAAGGATATGGCAAACGTTCGGATATTGAAGATTATCGCAAAACCAATCGTGGAGGTAAAGGTGTGAAAACAATGAATATCACCGATAAAACGGGTAAATTAGTAACGATCAAGTCTGTTACAGATGAAAATGACTTGATGATTATTAATAAATCCGGTATTACCATCCGTCTGAAAGTTGCCGATGTTCGTATCATGGGACGTGCTACACAAGGTGTACGCCTAATCAACCTTGAGAAACGTAATGACGAAATTGGCTCTGTATGTAAAGTCACTTCAGAAAATGAAGAGGAACTTATAGAGGAGGGGGAAGAAAATACCCTTGAAAGCCCTCAGAACGAGGTAAACAGTGAAAATGAAGAATAGACATAATATTAATTTAAATTTTCTACAATCATGAAAAGAGTATTATTTTCAATGGTTTTACTACTTGCCGCAAGTTTTACTTTCGCCCAAGAAAAGAACGTAAAAGAGGCTAAAAGTATTGCTAACGGAGTAAATCCTGACTTTGCCAAAGCAGAGGAACTGATAAATCAAGCTTTAACTAATCCCGAAACAAAGGACAATGCCGAAACGTGGGATGTAGCAGGTCTTATCCAAAGAAAAAGAAGTGAGAAAGAAATGGAAAATGCCTATCTGAGAAAACCTTATGACACTCTTCAGGTATATAATAGTGCATTAAACATGTGTAAATTCTACTTCAAATGTGACGAATTAGCACAAATTCCCAATGAAAAGGGCAAAATCAAGAATAAATATAGAAAATCTAATTCTGCTACAATTTTAGCAGAACGCGGTAATCTGATCAATGGCGGCATCCAATTCTTTAATTTGGCCTCACAAAAAGAAGGCGATGCAGCCAAGGAAGACAATAAAAAAGCGTTGGATTTCTTTGCAACCTACATTGATATTGCTATCAACCCGATGTTTGAAAAGGAAAATCTGTTACAAACAGATACTGTATTACCTCAAATAGCATATTATGCAAGTTTAGCAGCTGCTAAGATGGAAGATTATCCTAGTATTTTGAAGTATGCTCCTTATGCACAAGACGATAAAGAAGTTGGGAAATACGCTATGGAATTTATCTCTACTGCATTGAAAGCCGAAGGTGATACTGTTAAATGGATTGCTTCTTTGAAAGAAGGTATCCAGAAATATCCTGAACATTCATTCTTCTTCGGTCATTTGATTGATTATTATAGCAATAACAACAAATATGACGAGGCTATGCAGTTTGCTGATGATATGTTGGCTAAAGATCCTAACAATACATTCTATTTGTATGTAAAAGGCTACCTTTATCACAATATGAAGGACTATGATAAAGCTATTGAATTCTATAAGAAAACTATAGAAGTAGATCCTAATTATGCAGAAGCATACTCTAATTTAGGTTTAATTTACTGCTTACAAGCACAAGATTTCTCAGAAAAAGCAACTACAGATATTAATGATCCTAAGTATAAAGAAGACCAAGCTACTCTGAAGACTTTCTATGAAAAGGCAAAACCTTATTATGAAAAGGCAAGAGAACTGAAACCTGATCAAAAAGATTTATGGTTAAATGGTCTATATAGAGTGTATTATAATTTGCAGATGGGCCCTGAATTCGAAGAAATTGAAAAGTTGATGTAATACTTTCTTTCAGAATAATAAAAGCCTAATTAAATTATTAATTAGGCTTTTATTATTCTGAAAGAAAGTAAAGAATATTATTTCTTAAGTGAGAGAGAAGAAGAACTAAAATTAGATTAAATTATCCCGGCATTATATTAAACATAATCCTGATATTGATCAAACTATTTCGGTCTTCCGTAAATTACCAACAATGGTGTATCAGAATGGAAAATCATCTTTCTGGCAATACCAGGATTAAATAAGCGCGAAAATATATTTCTTTTATAAGAAGTTAATGTCATAATATCAATATGATTACTCTTGATATAACTGTCTAAACTACTAAGCAGATTATCATTCTTTACCACATCATAGTGTATTTCCAATTGTGGATATTGTTTTTGAAAATATTCCTTAATACCAGCCAGTTTTATTTCATTCCATGTATTCTGAACATCAGAAAGATGTATCAGAGACACTGAAAACTTAAATGATTTCAGATTATTTATTAGCGAATCAAAAGCTATTAAATCACGTTGATCAAAATTAGTAATAAATGCAATACGCTTAGCCTCAGAAAATTGCTTGAATGGAGTATTTTCAGGAATGGCCAATACCGGTACACGGCTACGTTCAATCACTTCAGCTGTTACACTGCCAATCAAATCAATATCCTTCTGATTTCTACCACGAGTTCCCATTATGATAATGCGTGGCCGATATTCCTTGGTATAGCGGAGTACCTCTTCTTCAGGAATACCTTCACGCAAAACACAAGTATATTTAATATCTGGAAACTCGCCGGAAGCTACCTTCTCTTTTACTTTATCAGATAATTCATTCAAATCAGCATGAACTTTTTGTAAGATACTCCTTACATTCTCCTCATCACTTAGCTGATAGTTAAATACATCTCCGTATGGCAAAGAAGTTGCATATATAGGAGTAAAATAAACATGTAGCAAAACAACTTCTGCACCTATATTCTGAGCGAAATTGAAACCGAACTCGCAAGCCTTCAAAGAATAATTGGAAAAATCCACTGGAATTAGCACTTTATTACTAATCTTCTCCAGTTTAGGTGACTTCCCCCCCACTACCTCTTCAGATAACCATGCAGAACTTTCAGTAATTTTCAGAGCATGGGGTAAGTCACTCTCCTTAATACGCACACGTACACCAGAAGAAACAACTGGTTGTATCTGGTTTACATTGTGGATATAAGTCTCAATACCTTCATTTTCAAGAACATTCTTCAATATTTGAGCTTTCGCGTACGTTAAGATTGCCAAAGTAACTAATTTATCTTCCATATATCATTGATTTTGAGATTAAAACAAATAAGAAATCCCAATTGTTGTCAGCAATTGGGATTCTTCTAACTTTCTCTTCTTAAGCTCGAACAGCTTCTTCAGTCTTACCTGCCATTTCATCTAAAATTTTTAAAGCTCGCTCTAAAACAGTAGTATCATCAATCATAACCAATCCACCATCTGGTCCAGGTTCCAAGTGAATCCCAACACTTTTCCCCTCCTTAAAATTGTGTCCACCGAAAAAATTTCTTACAGTGTCAACATTCAGTCCAAGTTCATCGGCTATTCTATGCATACTACCACTAGGCAATGAGTCTTTAATCTTACGTAATTCATTAAATGTTATTGTTCTCATATTCATAAATTTAATGGTTAATACTCTGTATTTTTTATTATCACGCTATAAACTTAAGGAAAAAAAAGGATAAAACAAACTATTTCTTTATCTTTTTTCAAAAAGAATATTGCCTCTCCAAAAAATAATCATTTTTTAAGTATACACATTACTGTCCCATTAAAATCTAAAAGAGTTCTTTGAAATATTTGAAATTTAGTTAGTTACAGCTATTCTCCGAGCGAACGGACTTGAATTTGTAGCTTTGCATCAGATTAATCCGATGGCATATGTTCCAAGACAAATACGTTTTCGCTCAATTGGCTTCATTTCTGAATCGAAGTAAGTTTAACCGCATAGTCACCAAGTATGATGGCGATAAATATGTGAAGCACTTCACCTGCTGGAATCAACTACTTGCTTTGATATTTGGCCAACTTTCTAATCGTGAAAGTCTGCGAGATTTGATAGTTGCTCTTGAAGCTCATCATTCCAAATGTTATCATTTAGGAATGGGTAAAAATGTATCAAAGTCATCGCTGGCAAGAGCAAATCAAGATAGAGACTATCACATCTTTGAAGAATATGCTTACTACCTAGTTAGCGAAGCACGACAAAAGTGTGCTAATCATATTTTCAAACTTGGCGGTAACGTTTATGCTTTCGATTCGACAACTATTGACCTGTGCCTTTCAGTCTTTTGGTGGGCAAAATTCCGCAAAAAGAAAGGTGGTACTAAAGTGCATACATTATATGATGTGGAAACACAGATTCCTGCATTCTTTCATATCACGGAAGCATCCGTACACGATTCTAAAGTCATGATTGAAATTCCTTATGAACCAAGCTCTTATTACATCTTTGACCGCGGTTATAGCAACTTCAAAATGCTGTATAAAATTCATCAAATTGAAGCCTACTTTGTTGTCAGAGCAAAAAAGAATCTCGGGTACAAATCCATCCAATGGAAACGTAGGCTGCCTAAGAATGTGCTTTCAGACGCGAGTGTACTTCTGACAGGATTCTATCCTAAACAATATTACCCAGAGCCACTTAGGCTGGTTAAATATTGGGATGAAGAACAAGAACGAGAATTTATATTCATAACCAATGCGATGCATATATCTGCGCTTCAAGTTGCTGAACTTTATAAAAATCGCTGGCAGGTAGAGCTGTTTTTCAAATGGCTCAAGCAGCACCTTAAAATCAAAAGATTTTGGGGAACTACAGAGAATGCTGTTCGAATACAGATATATGCTGCTATATGCGCTTACTGTTTGGTGGCAATCATTCAACACGATATGCAACTGGACAGAAGTACATATGAAGTGTTACAAATACTGAGCATCTCATTGACTGATAAGACTTATCTGAGAGACC
The DNA here is from genome assembly GCF_003602965.1 of Bacteroides sp. AF25-5LB. NCBI lineage: Bacteria > Pseudomonadati > Bacteroidota > Bacteroidia > Bacteroidales > Bacteroidaceae > Bacteroides > Bacteroides sp. AF25-5LB. The sequence continues at coordinate 177,202 of NZ_QTMC01000005.1, read as the reverse complement.
TCTTTAATAAAACTAAATTTCAAAATGACAAAGAACGATTCGGACCAAATGGGCCAAGTTTGTTTAATTTTTAATTCGTCCCAATTTTAATGGGACACTAATGAAGTATACAGAATTATAAATACGAAGAAAAAGCTCCTAAAAACATACAGAAACAGCTCGTATAAAGCAGAATTATCGGGCTTATACGAGCTGTTTTTAGAATATAGGGAAAATTTAAATACCTTCTATGGCGGAAGCTGGAACCCACCCTACTTTACCGCCTTCCAAACGAATTTCTTTCCATTCACGCATAGAGTTGTCTTTTATTTCAACTTTACGTCCCTCATGAAGAATGAACAGACTTGTACCACTTTCACTGGGAGTACTACGCACTGTGACACTAGGTGCTAACACTATAGCTTCACTACGTTCCATCAGTTCGCCTTTCTGCTGAGCAGCAAACACATTACTCAATATAACAAGAGCCAGGAATACTATTCCTGCAATAAATCCCACTTTCTTCCCCATAATCTGTTTTGAAAAGAAAAAGAGATAGAATGAAACGAGTAATAGTACAAAGAACACAATCCCCAACTTAGCCCATGCATCTACGCTAAGACAATTAATCAACGATTTAGTCCAAGATACAAAGAAAACCTCAGGAACTGGGATTACCTTATCGATTGTCTTAGAACGTGCTATTTCCAAATTTGCACGAATATCAGCATTACCAGGTTCCAACAACAAGGCACGCTCATAATTCAATATAGCTTTTGCTATATCATCTGCCTTATAATAACTGTTGCCAAGATTATAATAGACCTCTGCAGCCTCTCCCTTCTTTAACAGATTCTCATATATTTGAATGGCAGAAGCATAATCATTCCGTATATAGGCGCTGTCACCTTCAGCCTTTGTCACATTGCTTTCTTGTCTTGCAGCAGAGAATTCCGCATGTGAACCGACGGATGTAGAGTCACTACCAGTCTGTAATGTATCTACAGATGCAGGATTCTGCCCATAGGCAGTAATTGCCATCACTAGACTAAGAGTAAAAAACAATATTCTATTCATTACCATTTCCTCCTGATTAATGTTTTATCGAGTTTTCCATTTTGCTGATAACTTCCAAAGAAGCTGAATATACCTTATCCATAGCCTGGTTATCATCACCCGGAGCAAAGCGGGCAAACTCACAGTTGTTCAATGCATCGAGGAATTCCTTTATCAACGCATCATTCACACCATAATTACGAAGTTCCTCTTCGATATTATCCTTAGACAAACGGGATACCGGAATGTTCAGTTTATCACTGATATACCCCCAAAGAGCCTTCAAAACCTCATCATAAAATGCGTCTTTCTTATTCTCGGCCAATAATTTACCAGCTTGTTTCATACGTTTCACCGCCACTTTATTGGCTTTCTTAGTACGCATCTTTGCTACATTTGTATTGGCTGCTATTTGCTTACGATAGATGATAAAGAATGTAATGAATGCAATACCCGGTATCAAATAAAGCAACCAATACGTCAACGAACCGAAGAAGAAATCACCTTTGGGAGACAAAGTGACATTATTCTGCTTGATAAAACGAATATCCTCGTTTAATACTTTCAAGTCTTCCTTGCTTGTAAAGTTTGCAATGGTCTGAGCTGCATTACCTGCTCCCTTTTCCACATGCAATTCATACTCTTCCGTAGTCAGCGTTTTATACGAACGGGAATTAATATCAAAATAACTGAACTTTACGGCAGGAATCTTATAAGTTCCCGCATTACGGGGAATTGCCAGATACTCAATGACCTTACTACCGGAGAGGCCCGAATTTGTCAGACGGAATTTATTGTCCACCTTCGGATCATATACCTCAAAATCCTCGGGGAATTTGACTTCCGGATTAGAAAGCAACTTCAGATTGCCGGTACCAGAGATGACAAGTTTGACAGTAACGGCATCATTGGTCTTGACATTTGTACTATTGATAGAAGAAGTTATATTGAACTCTCCCACTCCTCCAGAAAAATCAGCTGGCTTACCTACTGGCAAGGGTTTTACGTCAATCGTCAATTGCGGAGTCAAAATTGTCTTTTTAACTTCTACGTAATTGCTTCCTCCATTGAAAAATGCCTCGAACGGATCAGCAACTTGTGTAGCCTTTGCAATGGAAGCGTCAAAGCGTGCAGCATCAATCGTCAACTTACCGGCTTGTTGTGGGAACAACACAAACTGACGATAGATTGTAGACTGATAATTTCTACCTTTATAATGCTCCAATCCCCATCTTCTGTCATTAGGAAGTTCCACTTCCTGAGAATGGAATCCTTTGAAGTCGGGCAACTTCACATTGTCAAACATACGCAAGTCCACCAAGGTATATATCTTATATGTCAATAGGAATGCTTCTTGTTCATACACCGTCGTCTTACTGGCAGTAGCTGTAATAAACAAATCACTATTCGATACAGATGTCCCGGAAGAAGCGCGGCTGGCAGTGCCACTGCTCTGTCCGCCACCATTTCCTGAGGATGCTCCATTGGTAGCCTGATCTGCCGGAAGAACCCTTACTCGTACAGAATTAGAAACCATTTGGTTACCATCAGCAGTGATAGTGGCTCCTGGAATGGTAAAATCACCTTCTGCAGTCGCCATTAAAATATAAGTGAATGTAATACTGCTGGTTGAAGTCGTCTGCCCATTAATCATCTGCACGCTACTCTGTTGCGAGCGGCTGGGCCCCATCAACACATCAAATCCCTTCATAGAAGGAGCACGAAAATCCCTTACCTTTTGTGTAGTCACCGTATACGACAGTCTGAACTGGTCTCCTACCGCCACAGCGTCAGGAGCAGACGCAGTAAACGATACCTTGCCATCGGCAAAGGCATTCATACTGGCTGCAATCAGTGCTATCCATAAGAAAACTATTTTTCTCATATATTATTCCTATTATGTTTGTTACCAATCTTTTTCCAGACGACCTCCTTGAAGTACCTGCTGCTTTTTCACTTTATCCTGCACATCCTTCTCGTCTTGCATGACAGAGTTCAACAGCTGTTCGGCATTTTCCTTAGACATCTCATTATCTTTCTTTTCCGGCTGAGAAGGTTGTTGTTGTTGCTGGTCTTGATTCTGTTGCTGGTCTTTCTGCTGATCCTGCTGTTTATCCTGCTCCTTCTGTTGGTCCTGTTTATCCTGATCTTGATTCTGATCCTGGTTCTGCTGCTGGTCTTGCAACTGTTTCTGTGCCAAAGCAAGGTTATAGCGCGTTTCATCATCTTTCGGATTATTGCGTAACGACTCCTTATAGGCTTCTACCGCCTTTGCATAATCCTTCTGAGAATGAAAGATGACTCCCATATTATGATAAATCTGTGCCAAGTTCGATTTGTCCTTTTCTATCTTGGTAGCTCCCACATATTGCTCCATCGCTTCCTGCAGCTTGTTCTGCTGGGTCAATGTATTTCCCAAGTTGAACATGGAAACCGTTGACTTCGGGTTTACCTCCAAAGCCTTCCGATAGTTCACTTCTGCATCCACATATACGCTATCCTTAAAAAAACGGTTTCCCTTACGGATATAATCGCGTTCCGCCTTCTGTGCAGAAGCTGAAACTGCCACTAACAGCAGCAAAACTATTCCAATATATTTTTTCTGTAACATACGCATCATTTCTTATTAGAGAATAAATGAATGTTGCGGAACAGAGGATTCTTGCGCTCCAATATCAACATCTCAGCCAGTAACAACAGCAGAATAATCCATGCCACTGCCTGAAACTGTTCATTGAATTCCGTGTACACCTGTGTTTCCACATCTGCCTTTGCCATCTTGTTGATTTCCTGACTAATCGCTTTCTGTGCACCGTTGGTATTGTCTACGCGCACATAAATACCATTTCCTGCCTGAGCAATTTCCTGACACATCTGCTCATTCAAGCGAGTAACGATTACATTACCTTCACGGTCACGACGATAATCATTAGTACCCTCTATTGGAATGGGGGCACCCTCGGGCATACCTACCCCTAATACATTGACCTGGATACCTTTCTCTGCAACAGCCTTAGCAGCTTCTACGGCACCACCTTCATGGTTTTCACCGTCGGTGATGACAATAACAGTACGTCCCACTCCTTCTTGAGGTGTAAAACTCCGGGCAGCCAGATTTATTGCAGCTCCAATTGCCGTACCTTGCTTGGAAATCAGCGAAGGGTCGATGGACTCCAAAAACATCTTGGCAGAAATATAATCACTCGTAATAGGTAACTGGGTAAATGCGTCACCTGCAAAAACAATCATACCGACCTTGTCATTCTGCATCTTATCTACCAACTGCGCCACCAGCCGTTTTGCCTTCTGCAAGCGGCTTGGCTGTACGTCTTGTGCCAGCATGGAATTGGATATATCCAACGCAATCATCACTTCCACTCCCTGGCGTTTTACCGTCTCCAGTTTGGAACCAAACTGCGGGCGTGCCAGCAGTACCGTGAACAACCCGATAGCCGCAAAAACCAACCAAAACTTCACATCCGGACGGTATTTGGAAACATCCGGCATTAGCTGTGCCATCAGTATAGGGTCACCAAATTTACGAATGGCTTTCCTCCTCCGATAATTGGAGTACAAGTAGAAGGCCGCCAATAAAGGCAGCAGCAGCAACAAGTACAAATATGCAGGTTCTTCAAATCGAAACATCTTTTTATTTACAATTTAGCAATTTACAATTTACAATTTGGCTACGCAATGACTGATACACTAAAAGACATTCTCCGTTTTTACGGTATCTTCTTCAATATAGAGTTGCGTAACAGTACCTCCAGTAATACGCACAAGAAAGCAGCCAACGCAAACCAGCGGTACTCTTCCTGGCGCTTGCTGTATTCTTTTACATTCAATTTTGTTTTCTCCAGCTTGTCTATCTCCTCGTACACTTCCTTCAACTTCGAGTTGCTGGTGGCACGGAAATAGTTACCTTCCGTTGTTCCGGCAATCTGTGTCAAAGTCTTTTCATCAATTTCGACGGGCATATTGACATATTGCACTGTTCCGCCTACCGGATAAGGATAAGGAGCCATACCATTGGTTCCTACCCCAATAGTATAAACGCGAATGCCAAAACTCTTGGCTATTTCAGCAGCCGTCAAAGGAGAAATATCACCTTTATTATTGACACCGTCCGTCAGCAGAATAATGACTTTCGACTTTGCCTTGCTATCCTTCAAACGGGTAACGGCATTGGCAATACCCATACCGATTGCCGTTCCGTCTTCAATCAGCCCGCACTTCATATCTTTAAGCAAGTTCAACAATACGGCATGGTCTACTGTCAACGGACATTGCGTAAAGCTTTCTCCAGCAAACAAAGTTATACCTATATTGTCATTCGGACGTCCGTTAATAAACTCTGCCGCCACATCCTTCGCCGCTTCCAACCGGTTAGGTTTCAGGTCTTCGGCCAGCATACTGGTAGAAACGTCCATAGCAAGCATGATATCAATACCCTCAATCTCACTGTTCTGCCAGCTATCGGTGGTTTGCGGACGTGCCAAAACAAGAATAATCAGTATCAAGGCAATTATCCGCAATACAAACGGTACATGCAACAAATAGTTCTTATAGCTTTTAGGGGTATGGGCATACACACGGGCATCCGAAATCTGAAGCGTAGCTTCACTATTCTTCCGCTTCATAATATACCATACTATATAAGGTATAAGCAACAGCAGCAAAAATAAATATTCAATATTGGCAAAAACCATATTTATGTACGATTTAACGATTTACAATTCAGCTTCGCTCCAAACATCCCTCACTTTTCACTCATGTATATCCGATTGAAGTCACTTTTCCTGTATTAAGCAAAATAATTATACAACTCCAATCCGATATATATCAATGAACTGACAAGGGCTACAGCCAACACTACAATACCCGTTCCCAGCAAAATCTTGGTACGCAAAGAACGTTTCTCGATAATGGTAATCTCCGTAGGCTGCGGCTTGGCATTCTCCTCTTCTTTCTCCTTGGTTTCATTAATAAAGTCAATGGCATTAATCAGGTTAGCGTCATTTTCGTTCATCAATGGATTATGCTTGGCAAATTTCACCAAATCAGCAGTCTGGAACAATTCACGCAAATCCGATATTGCTTCCTTATCTTTCATTTCCAGCAACTTATCTATGATTTCCGTAGAAGTCATTTCCAAAGCATTGAAACCAAAACGGTCTTTTATATATGTACGAAGAGTATCGGTCAATTCCGTATAATATTCCTTCGGTTCCCCTTTCTGCCATACCTTCTCATTCTTGATACGTTCTATCTCCTGCATAGCCAACTGATGGGGAGGCAGCTTAGGTTCTACCTTCACCTTACGGATAATAGGCTTATTGTCGAAGAAGCGCATTATCAGATAGACAAGTAATATCCCTATCGGGATAATCAGCGCACCACAAGCCATAAGACCATACCAGTCTTCCCAGGCAAAAGGCGCTTGCATCACTGTTTTGGGACCGAAGAACTGTTCCGGATTCTCCGGGTCTAACGGGACATTCACCGAATATACTTTCAAGGCCAACGCTTTGGAGCGATACTTCTCATTATCCACTGTCACTTCCATAGGCGGCAGATAATAAAGAGCCGAGTCGAAAGAGGTAACTGTATACTCTTGAGTTATCAATGCACGCCGGCCATCATTCAGCAGTTGCGTATCCGGCTTGGCCACATCAATAATTTCAACCCCATTCACCAGCGTATCGGTATATACCGGGAATATGGCACGCTTATCGGCATCCAGAGATACTTGAAGCTTTATCTTTGCCTGCTCTCCAATAAGAATCTGCAAAGAGTCAATCGTAGCATCTACCGTTACCGACTGGGCTACTACCCTTCCCGACCATGCTATCAATAACGCTATCAGAAATAAATATCTTTTCATTTTCCGATTAATTTCGTTTCGCAAACAAATTCATCAATGCCTTGACATAATCCTGGTCGGTACGTACCGACACATTGTCGACATTACTCTTGGTAAACGTTTCATTCAATTCCGCCTGCTTGTTCACCCACCAATCATGATGGGCACGGCGCACGGCACGCGAGGAGGTGTCAATCCACTGCTCATGTCCCGTCTCGGCATCCCTAATCTTCATCAGTCCCACGGGTGGCAATTCTTCCACACGACGGTCGTACACCTGAACGGCAACCAGGTCATGCTTACGATTGGCAATGGTCATGGCGTTCTTGAAACTTTCCTGGTCGATGAAGTCGGACAAGACAAATGCCGTGCAACGGCGTTTCATCACATTCGTCAGATATTCCAATCCCAAACGGATGTTCGTCCTCCGGCTTTCCGCATGAAAATCTATCAGTTCGCGGATGATGTAAAGTATATGCTTACGTCCCTTCTTGGGCGGAATAAACTTCTCAATCCGGTCCGAAAAGAAGATGACACCAATCTTGTCATTATTCTGAATGGCAGAGAATGCCAGTGTAGCGGCAATTTCCGTCACCATATCCTTCTTCATCTGCTTTACCGTACCGAACTCCAAACTACCGGAAACATCTACCAACAACATCACTGTCAATTCGCGCTCCTCCTCAAACACCTTGACGTAAGGCTTGTTGAAGCGGGCGGTCACATTCCAGTCAATGTCGCGTATGTCATCGCCAAACTGATACTCGCGCACCTCGGAGAATGCCATACCTCTACCCTTGAAGGCAGAGTGATACTGCCCGGCAAAGATATTGTTGGACAGTCCGCGCGTCTTTATCTCAATCTGACGGACTTTCTTCAAAAGTTCTGTTGTTTCCATTGATTTATTTTAATAATCTCATTTAAGCACACAAGCGCAATTTAGTTTATAACAGAAACTTCCCTATGAAAAGGGGTGAAGTTTTCGGTACTCAACCCTAAGGTTTACGACGCTAACCTCAGGTATTGGATTGTAAACCTCAAGTTTACGAAAACCTCTATTATGCGTTAGGGCACTTCAACCTTGTTCAGTATCTTGCTGACGATTTCATCAGATGTCATATTGCTGGCTTCCGCCTCGTAAGTCAAGCCGATACGGTGGCGAAGTACGTCGTGTGCCACAGCGCGCACATCCTCCGGAATGACATAACCGCGACGCTTGATGAACGCGTAGCTACGGGCAGCCAGGGCCAAGTTGATGGAGGCACGGGGCGAACCGCCGAAACCAATCATGTCTTTCAGCTCTTTCAAATCGTATTTTTCCGGATAACGAGTAGCAAATACAATATCGACAATATATTTTTCGATTTTCTCATCCAGATATACCTGGCGAACCACCTTGCGGGCTTCGATAATCTCGTCAGCCTTCAAGATTGGCTTCACGTTGAACTTCTCTCCATTGATATTCTGGCGAATAATCAGTTTCTCCTCTTCCTGCTTCGGATAGTCAATTACAACTTTCAGCATGAAACGGTCCACTTGCGCTTCGGGCAGCGGATAAGTACCTTCCTGCTCAATAGGATTCTGCGTGGCAAGCACCAAAAATGGTTTGGGCAACCCGAAAGTTTCATTGCCGATAGTAACTTGACGTTCCTGCATGGCTTCCAGCAAAGCACTCTGTACTTTGGCGGGAGCACGGTTGATTTCATCAGCCAAAACAAAATTTGCGAAGACCGGACCTTTTTTTACTTGGAACGTTTCATCCTTCTGGCTGTAAACCATTGTACCTATTACGTCGGCAGGCAACAAGTCTGGCGTAAACTGAATGCGGCTGTATTGCGCATCAATCAACGAAGCAAGCGTCTTGATAGCTAAAGTCTTTGCCAAACCGGGCACACCTTCCAACAACACGTGTCCATCGGACAACAAACCAATTAACAACGACTCTACCAGATGCTTTTGTCCTACAATGACCTGGTCCATACCTGTGGTAAGATTGGTAACGAAAGCACTTTGTCTTTCAATCCGCTCATTCAGTTCGCGGATGTCAATTGTTTCAGCCATAAATCATTCTATTTTTTTAATGTTTAATTTCCTCATTTATCCGGTTTTGAACCGGTAATTATTTTTTTCGCTCCCAAAAGTACGGGAATAAATTAACCATACCAACTAATTTTTATTAAAAAACTATGCGAAACCTTTAGATTAAACTACTTTCATAGAGTTTAGTATTTAACAAAAAAAGAAGCAGTAATTTTTTACTGCTTCTTGGCCAATTTTGGTATCTTGATAGTAGTACCATAAGGCACATTATCCGGATTCTTGATTACACCGGGATTATGCTTCACGATATAAGGCCAAAGAGCTTTTGTTCCATAAAAACGAAGCGCTACCCTAGTCAGCGTTTCCCCTTCCTTGATGGTATAAGTGGTTTCTGTTCCCACAATCGTATACCCCACAGAATCCGGTTCAAACGGTACAACTGTCTTTTTTTGCTCTTTTTTAGGAGTGGGAGACTGTACTTGTACATTTTCCTTTGGAGTTTTTTTAAGCGTAGGAGTTGTTGCAGCAACAGTTTCTGCCACAGTATCTATCCGAGCAGGAGCTACAACATCTTTTGAAACAATACTGTCTGTCAAGGCAATATTGTCTTGACCGGCAGGAACCTCCACCTTTTCAGTAACAGATTCCCTCACATCCGAGTCTGCAACTTCTTCTACAAGAGGCTTTGCAGTAAGTGCGTCAAGCAAGTCCGGATAATACATGAAAGCTACGGCACCACCACACAGCAACACTACAAAAACAACGATGCCTATAAAATATTTCATAGTCGAAGAATCTGCCATATCTTTTATCACTGGCTCAGACGGTTCCGGCTCAACAGCAACTATATTTTCAGGCATTGCTTCAGGTTCCGTTTTTTCCGGTTTCTCCTCTTCAACTGCCGGTTCGGGCTCAATTAACGGCTCTTCTATTACAGTTTCCACCAAAGGTTCTTCTATCGTAGCTTCTTCCACTAAGGTAACCTTCTCCTCCACCTCTTGTTCCAGAGTTTTGATTTCAGTATCTTCATCATCTTCACTGTCATTTTCCTGCAGGGTATCCTCAAGTACCGTAGCGTCATTCAAAACTACAGTTTCAAAATGCGAAAATGGTCTATTGATAATATCTTTCAAGGCCGGTTCCGGTGTAAACGACACTTTTGTATGCCCTTGTATCTCAAACCTTTCCCCCGTATTCACATTAACGCTTTCACGACTCCCGACATCTATCAGTTTGAAAGTCCCCAAACCTCGTATCTTCACATACTTATCCTTCTCCAATGACTCCTCAATCAGCTGAAAGAATTCTTTCACAAAACTATCCGCATTCTTCTTGCTCATGCCATGCCTTTCAGCCAGCGTGTCAATCAAGTCTTGTATGTTCAGTTTCTCATTCATAATACGGGAGATTTTTTTAAAAGCCGGTTACTTAAACTTATCCTTTAATAATGTACTCGGCTTATAAGTCAACACCAATTTAGGAGGTACCAGCATACGCTGCTTTGTAGTCGGATTCACAGATATACGTTCTGCCTTCTTTTTCACTTCGAATGTACCGAACCCTTGTATAGAGATAATATTCCCCTCCTCCAACTGCCGTGCCATATCCGACAGCAATGAAGCAACCAGCTCAGAAGTATCTTTCAATGTGTATCCTAACCTCCGCGATAATTCAGAAGTAAACTCTTTGTTATTCAAAATGTAAGCCTTTAAATTGAACTACGGTGCTATATTAGCAAATCTTCTTCACATAAGCAAGAAGATAAGGAAAAATCTTTAAATTATTCGCCCAAAAAGGTCGAAATCATCGGAATTTACTATCTCTACGTGGTAAAAGTTACCTATATGCAACGCTTTGTCTCCACGCTCAATCAAAACCTCCGGATCCACTTCGGGAGAATCAAATTCTGTACGTCCAATATAATATTCGCCTTCCAGCCGGTCAATGATTACTTTCATCTGCCTGCCTACTTTCTCCGCACTCAACTCCCCTGAAATGCCTTGCTGAATAGACATTAACTCATCCAGGCGGGCTTGTTTCACTTCCTGGGGAATAGAATCCTCATATTCAGCAGCGGCATACGTTCCTTCTTCTTCCGAATACGCAAAAGCCCCCATTCTATCGAAACGCACTTTACGGACAAACTCTTTCAGCTCCTCAAAATCGGCTTCAGTTTCTCCCGGATGCCCCACCATCAGTGTAGTACGGAGATGGATACCGGGAACCTCTTCACGGAATTGCTCTATCAACTTATATGTCTCACCCTTCGTCACATGACGGCGCATCTTTTGCAGCATATTATCGCTGATATGCTGCAAGGCAATATCCATATATTTGCATACATTGTCACGCTCACGCATCACACGGAATAAATCAGTCGGAAAATGTGCCGGATAAGCATAATGCAAGCGTATCCACTCCACTCCGGGAATATCCGAAATCCGCTCAACAAGCTCGGGCAACATTTGCTTCTTATATAAATCTACTCCGTAATAGGTCAACTCCTGGGCTATAACCTGGAATTCCTTTACACCCCGTGCAACCAGATACTTCACCTCGTCAAGTATCTCCTCCATCGGGCGCGACACATGCCGCCCCGTAATGATAGGGATAGCGCAATAAGAACATTTACGGTCACATCCTTCGGATATCTTCAAATAGGCATAATGCTTTGGAGTGGTCAATGTACGCTCTATGTGCAACTCGTCATGATAGGCCTTTCCCAAATCCTGCAATAACTCTCTCCAATTGAATTTACCATAGAATTTATCCACCTGGGGAATTTCAACGGCCAATTCCTTCAGATAACGTTCCGAAAGGCAGCCCATTACATAAAGCTTCTCCAAGCTTCCTTCCTCCTTGGCCTGCGCAAATTCCAGAATCATATTAATGGATTCCTCCTTGGCGTCACCAATGAAACCGCAAGTATTGATCACGGCAATCTGCCCTTTCGGCCTTTCCGCATCATGTGTCACATGGAATCCCACTTCCTCCAACTGGCGCATCAAATGTTCCGAATCCACCAGGTTTTTAGAACATCCTAAAGTAATGATATCTATAGTCTTCCGTTTCATGCATTCTCCCCGAACAGTGAATCAACAAATTCCTTTTTACGGAACACCTGCAAATCTTCCATGCCTTCACCCAATCCAATATATTTAACCGGAATTTTAAACTGGTCTGAAATGCCGATGACTACGCCACCCTTGGCTGTTCCGTCCAACTTTGTAACAGCCATTGCCGTAACCTCCGTTGCCAGAGTGAACTGCTTGGCTTGCTCGAATGCATTCTGCCCGGTTGAGCCATCCAACACAAGCAACACCTCATTCGGAGCATCAGGGACAACCTTCTTCATCACATTCTTGATTTTCGTCAGTTCATTCATCAAACCGACTTTATTATGAAGGCGTCCTGCCGTATCTATAATTACCACATCGGCATTATTAGCAGTTGCGGAACTCAGTGTGTCAAAAGCGACAGAAGCCGGGTCAGCACCCATTTTCTGCTTCACAACAGGCACACCTACCCGTTCACCCCATATCACCAACTGCTCCACAGCAGCAGCACGGAAAGTATCGGCAGCACCCAGATAAACAGACTTTCCGGCTTTCTTGAACTGATAAGCCAGTTTGCCAATCGTAGTAGTCTTCCCTACACCATTGACGCCCACTACCATAATGACGTATGGTTTCTTCGCAATCGGTGCTTCAAAGTCATCCACATCCTCCGAATTATTCTCTGTAAGCAACGCTGCGATTTCATCACGTAAAATATGATTCAACTCAGTGGCATTCATATATTTGTCGGCTGCTGCACGCTTTTCGATACGTTCAATAATTTTCAGTGTCGTTTCCACGCCCACATCCGAAGTTATCAACACCTCTTCCAGATTATCCAATACTTCATCATCAACTTTTGACTTTCCTGCCACGGCACGCGCAATCTTGCCAAATACACTTTCTTTGGTCTTAGATAATCCTTTATCTAATGTTTCCTTTTTTTCCTTGGAGAAAAAACTAAAAAATCCCATACACTAATTATTTTTATGCAACCTGTTTTCGCATTCCCTGCAAAGATATAACAAAACTGACGAATATTAAAAACTTCGTCCTCTTTTTAAAAAGAAATCCCCTTACCGGAAATACCGACAAGGGGATCTTTATAAGTCATCAGCGCTTTACAGCCACTGTATTCATCTTATTTCTTAAAGAAGTTCTGAACATCTTCATTACGGACCATCTGTTCATCAAAGATGTAAGCACCAGTCTTAGGAGACTTCACCATTTTGATAACCTTTGTATAAGAACGTCCTTCTTTGCTTCCTTCGTGCAAGGTTGCTACCGCTTTCTTTGCCATAAGTTATAGATTTATTATTTAATTTCTTTATGTACTGTCACTCTCTTCAGAATCGGGTTGTATTTCTTCAACTCCAATCTCTCTGTGGTATTCTTTCTGTTCTTCGTCGTAATATAACGAGAAGTACCCGGCATACCGCTATCCTTGTGTTCTGTGCATTCCAGAATCACCTGTACTCTGTTACCTTTTGCTTTCTTTGCCATAATCAGTATTCTCCTCTACTTTAGCCAATAACTTTAATGCTTTTCCAATCACAATAACCTTTAGCTACCGCATCTTTCAAAGCAGCGTCCAGTCCTTTCTTATTAATAATGCGCAAACCATTAGCGCAAATGCTAAGGCTGATCCAGCAATCTTGCTCTACATAGTAGAACTTCTTGTTAAACAAGTTCAAATCAAAGGTTCTCTTCGTTCTTCTCTTTGAGTGTGAAACATTGTTGCCAATCATGGCCTTCTTTCCGGTAATTTGACAAATCTTTGACATTTCTATCTTAATTTTATAGTTTTCTTTTTTGCCTATTTCAAACAGAGCGCAAAGTAAGCACTTTTATCGTTACCAAACAAGTTTTTCTTAAAATAATTCACTGTACGATAGCATTTTTTCCTCATTTCAGCTTCTCATAAAGCAACAAAAGGGCATTTTGAATTGTTTTTTCCACATTTCCCTTTCTTCCCTCGTCTCCCTCCTGCTTCATGGTAACGATTTCATTTTTATAGGCAACAGCTATCCACACCGTACCCACCGGTTTTTCCGAAGTCCCACCTCCAGGACCTGCAATACCGGAAGTAGCCACTGCACAATCTGTTTTCAGCGTTTTCATCGCACCTTTCACCATTTCTGTAACAGTTTCACGACTTACTGCTCCATATTTTTCCAATGTTTCGGCAGATACATGCAACAAAGACATCTTTATTTCATTGGAATACGCCACTATACTACCATTAAAGTATTCCGAACTGCCAGGAACGGAAGTTATCAGAGCGGCAATTCCTCCACCCGTACAACTTTCTGCGGTGGAAAGGGACAATTTCTTTGCTTTCAGCAGCTCTCCTACCTTTTCTTCCAGCTTCATACCTTATTATATATATTATCTTAAAGTTACCCGTGAATAAGCAGGTGCTTCCATCGGACAAAAATCTTTATCCATATACTTGAAATATCCGGTAATGGCAATCATGGCAGCGTTATCCGTTGTGTAGCTGAACTTCGGAATAAATATTTTCCAACCATACTTCCCGGCATGCTCACGGAAAGCATTACGCAATCCATTATTGGCAGAAACACCTCCGGCAACAGCCACTTCCTTTATTTTATATTGCTTGGCGGCTTTGCGCAACTTATCCATCAAGATATCTACGACGGTAGCTTCCAGCGATGCCGCCAAATCCGTCTTGTGATGTCCGATGAAATCAGGGTCGTCCTTCATCCAGTCGCGCAGAGAGTAAAGGAACGAGGTCTTAAGTCCGCTAAAACTATAATCCAACCCTGGAATATGCGGTTTGCTGAACGAGAAGGCTTTAGGATTACCTTGCCGAGCCAGCTTGTCAATAATTGGACCACCCGGATATCCTAATCCCATCACCTTTGAGCATTTGTCAATGGCTTCACCGGCGGCATCATCAATAGTCTGCCCCAAAATTTCCATATCGTTATAGGCTTTCACCAAGATAATCTGTGAGTTTCCACCGGAAACCAGCAAGCAGAGGAAAGGAAATCCCGGCTGCACATTATCTTCACCTTCTGCTTTAATAAAATGAGCTAACACATGACCAGTCAAATGATTAACATCAATCATTGGAATGCCTAATGAACGGGCGAACCCTTTGGCGAAAGATACCCCCACCAACAATGATCCCATCAATCCCGGTCCACGCGTAAAGGCCACAGCACTCAATTCCTCTTTGGTTACTCCGGCGCGTTTCAATGCCTCATGCACTACCGGAACTATATTTTGTTGGTGCGCGCGGGAAGCCAGTTCAGGCACTACCCCACCGTATGCTTCATGCACAGCTTGGCTGGCCACCACATTCGAAAGCAGATAACCATCTTTGATGACAGCTGCAGAAGTGTCATCACAAGAAGATTCTATTCCCAAGATTATTGTACTCATAATGTTTATTTACGTTTAAACGCTGCAAAAGTAGTGATAAAAGTACGATTCATAACGTATTATTTCATATTTTTGTTGGCTGATTATAAAAATTAACCGCCTATCAGAAAGCTAAAAAAAACAGTACGCTGGGTACTCGGTATTGTATTGGGATTGTACATTGGTACCATATTGTTGCTGAACATTCCATCTGTTCAGCGACAAATGTCTGTATTTGTTGCCAATGAACTGGCTTCCATACTGGACAGCAAGATTTCCATCGGGCGAATAAACATAGGATTGTTGAACCGCATCATCATCGACGACCTGCTCCTGGACGACCAATCCGGCAAGGAAATGCTGAAAGTGACCCGTCTTTCTGCCAAATTCGATATTCTCCCCCTATTCAGCGGCAAAATATCCATTAGTAACATACAATTGTTCGGCTTTAACATCAATCTAAGCAAGCAGACTCCCAAGGATAAACCTAATTTTCAGTTTGTACTCGACGCATTCGCATCCAAAGATACAGTTCAAAAGAAAAACAACCTGGATCTCCGTATCAATTCCTTACTGATACGCCGCGGAAAGGTTTCGTATGATGTGCTGTCCGAGAAAGAGACTCCGGGAAAATTCAATCCACAGCATCTCCGTTTACGTAACATTATTGCAAACATCTCCCTAAAAGCATTACAAAATGATTCTATCAATGCCGCCATCAAGCGTCTGAGCATCGAAGAAGAACATTCCGGATTTGAATTGAAGAAACTAAGTCTAAAGGTTATCGGCAATGACCAACGGATGAAAATCGAAAATTTCGCTATCGACCTCCCCAACACCTCTTTGGCAATGGATACTATACACATGGATTATGACAGTCTGGGGGTGTTTGACAATCTTGCCCAAGATGTCCGTTTCTCATTCCATTTGCTGCCCTCTCAAATCGCCTTGCAGGATTTATCGGCTTTTGTTCCGGCTTTTGGTTCTTTCAAGGAAAAATTGCAAGTAGAGGTACAGACGGACGGCACCATCAATCAACTGAATTGCCCGCACCTTTCCGTCTCTGTCGGAAATCATTTTTATCTGAGGGGAGACGTATCTCTACAAGACCTTTCCCATCCGGAAAATGCTTATGTATTCGGTAATTTGTCCAATTTGTACGCAGACCCGGAAGGAATTGCCTTCTTTGTCCGGAATTTCAGCAAGAACTACAATGGAGTACCTCCCGTCCTGCAACACTTAGGAACGGTTTCCTTCCGTGGAGAAGTCTCGGGCTACTTCACAGACCTCGTAACTTACGGACAAGTACGCACTGACATCGGAACCATCCAAACTGACGTAAAACTAAGTTCTAACAAAGATAAAGGTTATTTTGCCTATTCCGGTGCAGTGAAAACCAAAGAGTTTGAGCTGGGCAAGATGCTGGGCAACAAGAAACTGGGTAAAGTAACTTTCAATCTAGATGTCAACAGCAACCATTACGAAAACCAATACCCGTCCGTACTGCTGAAAGGGCTGGTTGCCTCCATTGATTACAGCGACTACAATTACGAAAATATCACCCTAGATGGAGAATACAAGCAGGGAGGCTTCACGGGAAAAGTCGCCTTGGATGACACCAATGGTTCTGTTATTTTGAACGGCACCATCAATACCGCCAGTCGGGTACCGACTTTCAACTTTCAGGCAAGCATCGACAAATTTCGTCCTCATGCCCTACATCTTACACCCAACTATGAAGATACGGAAATATCAGTCAAAGTCAAGGCAGACTTCACCGGCGGTTCCATTGACGAGATGAACGGTGAAATCAACGTTGACAGCTTACTATTCGCAGCTCCGGAAACACAATACTTCCTGGACAATCTGAAGATATCTGCCATAAGAGAAAGCGAAGGCCAGAAACGGCTGACCATCCAATCCAACTTTCTCCAAGGTAGCATAGAAGGTGACTACTCTTATCGTACCCTGCCTGCCAGTGTACTGAATATCATGCGACGTTATATCCCCGCCTTGATTCTGCCAGACAAGAAACCCATAGAGACAGAGAACAATTTCCATTTTGACATGCACATTTACAATACGGAACTGTTCTCCACCGTCTTTCAGATTCCGGTAAAAGTATATACCCATTCCACCATTAAGGGATACTTCAATGACAAGGCACAGCGGCTCCGCGTAGAAGGCTATTTTCCCCGTCTCCGTTATGGAAACAAATTCATCGAATCCGGAATGTTCCTTTGCGAGAATCCCGGTGACCAGTTCCATACACGCCTACGCTTCAGCAACCGCAAATCAAACGGCGCTGTCAATATAGCTTTAGAAGCGCAAGCCCGGAACAATAACATACAGACCACGCTGAATTGGGGTAACAGTAGCACTGTAACCTACAGCGGGAAACTCGCCGCCGTCGCCCACTTCATCCGTGAACAGAACGAAGCGAATGAAAGCAAGAGGAAACTTCCCCCCTTAAAAACCGTCATTGATGTCCAGCCCACCAACGTGATACTGAACGATACGCTGTGGGATATACATCCTTCCCAAGTAGTACTCGACTCCGGCAAAGTGTATGTCAATGATTTCTACTTCAGCCATAAAGACCGGCACTTGCGTATCAATGGTATCGTTTCACCACAACCCGAAGATACAGTACGTCTGGATTTGAAGGAAATCAACATCGGTTATGTGTTCGACATTGCAGACCTCGGAGTCAATTTCAAAGGAGAAGCTACCGGTCCGGCTTTCGCCAGCGGAGTATTGGAAAACCCCGTCATGAGCACCGACTTGTTTATCCGCAACCTCGGATTGAACGAAGGCTTGCTGGGTGATGCCAACATACACGGAGAATGGCACCACGACGTGAAGGGCATCTATCTGGATGCCCATATCCGGGAGAAAGATATTGCCAAAAGCCATGTGTATGGCTATATCTATCCTTTGAAGCCCACTAGTTCATTGGATCTCCAAATTGAAGCGGACGGTACCAACTTGAAGTTTATACATCATTATATGAGTAGCATCACGCCCGAATTCAACGGACGTGCTACCGGCCATGTACATTTCTATGGCAAATTCAAGGCTCTCACCATGGAAGGGCGTGTATTCGGCGATGCTTCTATGAAGGTAGACGTGCTCAACACCACTTTCTCCGTCAAAGACAGCATCTACATCGAGCCCGGCGGGTTGACCTTCCGCAACAACCGCATTTTCGACACGCAAGGGCATCAAGGAAGTATGAGCGGCTATCTGCACTATCAGCATTTTAAGAACCTGGAGTACCGTTTCAATTTCAATGTCAACGACATGCTGGTGATGAATACCAAAGAATCACCGGACTATCCCTTCTACGGCACCGTCTACGGTACGGGAAATGCCACTATTGCCGGTAATGCCCAAGATGGCGTTAACATTGATGTTGCAATGACTACCAATCGCAACACTACCTTTACCTATATAAAAGATAACGTATCTACAGCAGTCAGCAACCAGTTCATCAAATTTGTGGACAAGACACCACGCCGTGCCGTACAAGACTCTAT
Source organism: Bacteroides sp. AF25-5LB (assembly GCF_003602965.1). NCBI lineage: Bacteria > Pseudomonadati > Bacteroidota > Bacteroidia > Bacteroidales > Bacteroidaceae > Bacteroides > Bacteroides sp. AF25-5LB. The sequence goes on along the minus strand of NZ_QTMC01000005.1, from coordinate 158,279 downwards.
CCGCCTTTCCGACTACGAAATTGCCCAAAAGGAAATCGAGGAAGAAAGAGAGAGCGACACTGATATCCGGCTGAATCTCTTGATAGACGCCACTCCCGACGCTACCATGAAGATTATCATGGACCCTATCGCTGGCGACTATATCAGTGGACGGGGAACTGGAAATATCCGTACTGAGTTCTTCAATAAAGGAGATGTAAAGATGTTTGGCAGTTACCGGATAAGCCAGGGAGTCTATAAATTCAGTCTGCAAGAGGTTATCCGAAAGGACTTTATTATCAGGGATGGAAGTTCCATTACATTCAACGGCTCGCCACTGGATGCCACTCTGGACATAAAAGCAGGTTATACGGTCAACTCAGCATCCTTAAATGACCTAATGCCCAACGAGGCAACCTCCGGCTACATCAGCCAGACAAATGTAAAAGTGAACTGTATGATGGACCTTACCGGACAATTGACCTCACCTGATGTAAAATTCGACATCGAACTGCCCAACGAACGCGATGAAGTGCAGGCCATTGTCCGTAACTATATTCCTACCGACGAGCAAATGAACATGCAGATACTCTATCTGTTGGCTATCGGCAAGTTCTATACCCCGGAAAACTTAGGAGCCACCCAGAATTCGAATATGATGTCCAGTGTTGTTTCATCCACCCTTTCCGGACAGTTGAATAACGCTTTATCGAACATTCTCGATGTCAATAACTGGAACTTCGGCACCAATTTCAGTACCGGTGAAAGAGGCTGGACAGACATGGAGTTCGAGACTATGCTTTCAGGACAATTATTGAATAACCGACTACTTATCAATGGTAATTTGGGTTATCGTGATAATCCGATGGCAAATACCAATTTTGTGGGAGACTTTGAAGCGGAATGGCTCGTCAACCGTTCCGGAGACATCCGCCTGAAAGCGTACAACGAAACGAACGACCGCTACTACACCCGGACAAATCTGACAACACAAGGTATTGGCATTATCTTCAAAAAGGATTTCAACAAATGGAGTGAGCTCCTTTTCTGGAACAGATGGAAACTCAAGCGGCTGAGAAAGGAACAAGAAATAAAGCAAGATACCCTATCCACTGATAAAATAAACACAGAACAGCAGATGCCCGAGGCACAATCAAAACGGAAAAGGGAGCAAAAGTAAGATTGACGTTCTTACTGTCCACATTGAAGGTTTTAGAATAAGCAAATAGGCCCGAATACAGCATTTTAAATGGCTACACCCTTTGTACCTAAAGGTGTAGCCATCACTCTACGATAGTATAGGCATTCAAGGCAAAGGGTGTAGCCATAAAAATACATCAGAAAGGCAATGGCCCGTCCGACCCCACACCTCCAAACGGGTTGTCCGTCTGTGGCGGAAAATCAGCAGCCGATGGAGGTGGCGGTGTTGCCGTACTTCCGATAGGCGCATTCATACGTGAACCAAATGTAGCTCCTCCACCCTCCGTCGGAGGTGGAATAACCATATCATCCTCGGGATTCTGGAAACGGGTGTACTGTCCGATAAACCTCAGACGCACATCCCCCACGGCACCGTTACGGTGCTTTGCTATGATGATTTCCGCCATACCGCGCAAGTCACTGCCATCGGCAGAAGTATAAATCTTGTAATATTCGGGACGGTGGATGAAGCAAACCATATCGGCATCCTGCTCGATGGCACCGGATTCACGAAGGTCACTCAACTGGGGACGCTTGCCTTCCTCGCCTTCACGGTTCTCCACACCACGGTTCAACTGCGACAGAGCGATGATAGGAATGTTCAGCTCCTTGGCCAAACCTTTCAATGAGCGCGAAATGGTACTAACTTCTTCCTGACGGCTACCGAAAGACATTCCGCTTGCATTCATCAGCTGAAGGTAGTCGATGATGATAATCTTTACTCCGTGCTCACGTACCAAACGCCGTGCCTTCGTACGGAGTTCGAATACCGACAAAGAAGGCGTATCGTCCACATAAAGCGGAGCATCCAGCAAGTCACGCAGTTTGTAATCCAACTGCTGCCATTCATAGTCCGCCAACTGACCACTCTTGATTTTCTCACTCGGAATCTCGCACACGTTGGATATCAAACGGTTCACCAGCTGCACGTTACTCATTTCAAGCGAGAACAGCGCTACGGGATTGCGGAAATTCACGGCAATGTTTTTCGCCATGGAAAGTACGAACGCCGTTTTACCCATGGCAGGACGGGCTGCAATAATGATGAGGTCGGACTTCTGCCATCCGGAAGTCATCTTGTCCAGCTTGGTATACCCACTTTCCAAGCCACTCAAACCATCGGTACGGGCAGCAGCTTTCTGAATCAAATCATAGGCTTCGGCAATGACAGGATTAATTTGTGTATAATCCTTCTTCATGTTCTGCTGGGAAATCTCGAACAGTTTTCCTTCGGCCTCCTGCATCAAATCGTCCACGTCCAGCGTCTCGTCGAAAGCCTTGCTCTGGATATTACTGGTAAAAGTAATCAATTCACGTGCCAAAGCTTTCTGCGCAATGATACGTGCATGATATTCGATGTGTGCAGAAGATGCCACCTTACTGCTAAGTTGGGTAATATAGAACGGGCCGCCCACTTCCTCCAATTCTCCCCGCTTTGAAAGCTGCTCCTTCACGGTGAGGATATCGACCGGCTTCTGATTCACGGCCAAATCGGTAATAGCGGAATATATCAGCTGATGTCTATGCTCATAGAATGACTCCGGACGAAGAATTTCACTTACCAGCGAATAAGCGTCCTTCTCAATCATCAAGGCTCCCAAGACTGCTTCTTCCAGCTCCGGCGCTTGCGGCTGGATACGTCCGTAGTCTGTTACGGGCTGTGGTGCCTTTCCTTTCGGAGTACGGGATGTTCTTCTTTGTTCTGCCACTTTAAGAATTAATAATTGAAAATTAAAAATTAAATGAACTTCCCTTTTAGAAAGGGGAAGCAAAGATAATGCAAACCGAATACATAACTTTCATGCTTGCATGAAAAAGTTATGTTGAGGTGCAGCCTATCTTCGCTCGTATGGCAAAGATAAGCGAATTTATTTATAAGCGGTAAATAAATCATTGCTAAGTTTTCAATCTACTATGAACAGAAATCACTAACTTTGTCTTCGGAAGCTGCACTTCATAGCTTCCCCTTTTAATTTTAAATTATTAATTATTAATTCTTAATTTTCAACGCCATGCTGACTTTTCCAAATGCCAAAATAAACCTGGGACTGAATATCACAGAGAAGCGTCCGGACGGATACCATAATCTGGAAACCATTTTCTATCCGGTTCCCATAGAAGATGCTTTGGAAATAAATATCTTGAACGAAGGAAACCGAAAGTTCCGTCTGCATCAGGCAGGTCTGGAAATTGAGGGAGAAGCAGAGAGCAACCTGGTAGTGAAAGCCTACAAGTTGCTGGACGACCAATTCAACCTTCCTCCGGTAGACATCCATCTCTTCAAGCATATTCCCTCGGGAGCCGGACTGGGTGGCGGTTCGGCCGATGCAGCCTTCATGCTGAAGCTTCTGAATAATAAGTTTGAACTCGGACTGCCGGATGACACTCTGGAAGAGTATGCCGCCAAGCTGGGTGCCGATTGTGCCTTCTTCATCAGAAACCGTCCGACTTACGCAGAAGGTATCGGAAACATATTTTCTCCCCTTCCCCTCTCACTGAAAGGATATCGGATATGGTTGGTGAAGCCGGACATTTTCGTCTCTACACGGGATGCCTTTGCAAAAATAAAACCGCATCATCCGGAAATGTCTCTGAAAGAAATTGCCCAACTTCCCGTTGAAGAATGGAACGGACGAATGGTCAATGACTTTGAAGAAAGCGTATTCCCCCAATTTCCCACTATCGGAGAAATCAAGGAAGAGATGTATCGGCAAGGAGCTGTATATGCCTCCATGAGTGGTTCGGGGTCATCTGTTTACGGATTATTCAAGGAAGATGCCGTATTGCCGGAAGTGGATTTCGGAGAAAAAGCTTTTGTATACAAAGGCCGGTTCACTGATGTTTAAAAATGCATCAACCAATATACTGATTTCCGGAAACAAAAACACAACAAGGTTGTTCTTACAGAAAACTCAAAACAACCTTGATTATGAAAAAGTTCAAATTCGGTATTCTGGCAGGACTACTTGTCTTGCTGTCAGTGTCCGCTTTTGCGGAAGGACGTCTTCCCGTAAATATACAAACAGCTTTTCAAAAGCTCTATCCTCAAGCAACGGATGTGGAATGGGAGCAAATGGCCGGTTGCTACGTGGCAGAATTTATTGCAGATAGTCAGGAAGTTGATGTCTGGTTCAATAAACAAGCGGAGTGGGTCATGACTGAAACGGATGTAGAGTCACTGGAAAAAGTGCCGACTCCCGTGGCAGAAGCATTCATGAGCAGTACAATGGCCGGCATGAAGTTAAGGGACGTAAGAATCATCACCTTTCCCAAACATCCCACAGTGATTATAATTGAGGTGGAACAATACAATTCCGATGAAGAATTCCAACTGTTCTATGCTCCGGATGGAAAACTATTACAAAGCCTCGATGTAACAGAACTTGGAGGAGAGATCTATCCCGGACTCTTTTTCAATGATTAATACTGACGATTGGTGATTTGTCGATGGTATCCATTCATCAACAAATCACCAATCATTCATCACCAATCATTAATATACCTCTACCCTATCAGCAATACGCTTCGCTTTGTCGCGCAACGTGTCAAGATCACTGTCAAGAGGTGCATAACACAGCACTACACCCATACGGCGGTTTACGCGGGTAGTAGGCTTGCCAAAAATACGCAGATAAGTATCCTCTTCTTTTGTAACCTCTTCCATGCCACGATAATTGGGACGTTCCTGACTGGCTATCGGAGAGAGGATGACAGCACTGGCTCCTATACGCTCCTGCTTGATGCCAGGGATAGGCAGACCAAGCACCGCACGACAGTGCAATTCAAACTCATTCAGATTCTGGGTTCCGGCCAGGGTTACCATACCCGTATCGTGCGGACGTGGAGAAAGTTCGGAGAAATAGACACCGTTCTCATGGCTGAGAAAGAATTCCACTCCCCACAATCCGGCACCGGTCAAGGCACGGGTCACTTTCTCTGCCATATCCTGCGCCTCCCTTAGATGGGCAGGGTCAATATGGGCAGGCTGGAAGCTTTCACGATAGTCCCCACCCTTCTGCACATGGCCGATAGGCGGGCAGAACAAGGTCGGGCCATTCTTCTGCGTTACGGTGAGCAATGTTATCTCACTGTCGAACTTGATGAATTCCTCAATGATAAGTTCTTTTATGTCTCCACGGCTACCATTACAGCCATATTCCCAAGCATGCTCCAATTCGTCGGCACTCTTTACGAGAGACTGGCCTTTGCCGGAAGAGGACATCAGCGGTTTCACCACGCATGGGAAACCTATCTTTTCAGCTGCAATTTTCAGTTCATCCAGAGATTTGGCATAAAAATATTTAGCTGTTTTCAGTCCCAACTCTTTAGCTGCAAGGTCGCGTATAGCCTTACGGTTCATAGTAAAGTTCACAGCGCGTGCACTGGGCACCACTTGAATGCCTTCTTTCTCGAAATCGTACAGACGTTCCGTACGGATAGCCTCGATTTCCGGAACAATGATATCCGGCTGGTGTTTGCGTACCACGCGTTCCAAAGCATCTCCATCAAGCATGCTGAATACTTCACATTCATCTGCCACTTGCATGGCAGGCGCTCCGGCATACGAATCGCAGGCGATAATATACTGACCTTTGCGTTGGGCGGAAATTACAAACTCCTTGCCCAGTTCACCAGAACCCAACAATAAAATCTTTTTCATCCTATCTATTTATTTACTATTTGACAATTTTCAATTTACTATTCAACACTATACAATCAGACGATTTACTATTCACCATCCGCTACCCGATTACAGCACAGCCAATAGTAAATAGTAAATCGTCTAATAGTAAATTCCTTTATTGGTGCTGTTCTCTCAACAAATCATTCACCGTCTTTACCGGATTGAATGTAGTCAGAGGCACTTCTACAAATACAGTATTCCAATCACTCATGGCGCCGTTCCACAAACCGGGAAGTTCAAGCGCCTTCAGGTCCTTGCCGTTCTTGGACTTATAGGAGATGAACCCCGTGGCTTTATCCACATACTTCACAAGATTGAACTTATGTCCTTTATAGTCACGTACAGCGCAAACCAAATCCACCGGATTGAAATGGGTACCCTTTTCAAACATTTCCTTCTTTTCCGGATCGTCCATATCAATCTGCGAACTTTCCAGAATCTGCAGAGAGATAGTGCCGTCACTGTTGTATGCCAAGAACGGACCTCCACCTGGTTCGCCTACGTTCTTCACCATACCGCAGACGCGCATCGGACGGTTCAGTTTTTCTTTCAGGTATATCACCAGTTCGGCATCTTCCAGATTCTTCGTCTCCGGGTTCTTGCAATAGAGTTGCTTCTGCAGGAATTGCAGGATTTCAAGAATTTGTTCGTGTGTATATTTCCCGCTTTCAAGCAACTGCAAATAGGCAAATACCTTCTGCTGCAAAGCTACCAGTACACCGGCAATCAGCTTTTTATATAATACGGTGTCACCCTTCAGTTTGTCGGGTACCACATTGTCGATATTCTTTATGAAGATAATATCCGCATCAAGGTCGTTCAAGTTTTCAATTAATGCACCATGACCGCCCGGACGGAACAAAAGTTTGCCATTGTCACGGAACGGTTTGTTTTCCATATCGGCAGCAATGGTATCAGTACTCGGTTTCTGTTCCGAAAAGGTGATGTTATAATCCACCCCGTACTTCTTAGCATAAGCGGCAGCCTTTTCGTCCACCAAAGCCTTGAATAAGGCACGGTGTTCGGGCGAAACCGTGAAATGTACATTCACTTTACCATTTTTATTGACAGCATACAAGGCCCCTTCTACCAAATGTTCTTCCAACGGCGTACGGCTACCGTCTTCATACTTATGGAACTTCAGCAGTCCTTTGGGCAGCGCACCATAATTCAGTCCGGCCCCTTCGAGCAAGGCTGCAACAACCGCCTTGTAGTTTCCGGCAGCAAGCAGAGCCGATATATCCTTTCCGGCAGTTCTCCGGCAAGCGATATTCAGGTCGTCATAGAAGGCAAACTTCTCTATCTTCTCAAAGAAAGTCTTTTCAAAGCCTGTCTGGGGGGCATCATAATCTGCTCCAAGAAACTCAAACAAGTTTTTGAACATACGGCTAGCAGCACCCGAAGCCGGTACAAACTTCACTACCACCTTATCGGTCTGTGTATATGCCTCCCAAGCGTCCAGGTATTTCTTCTGTTCATCCGTATCCGGAGCCAATATCCCCTTCTCTACAGAAGCAGCGGCAGACAGTTTCAAGTATGGAAAACCCTTTTCAAAACAAGCCAACTGTTCGGCTATTTGTTCTTCGGAGATGCCTTTATTTTCGAGCAACTCTTTGTCTTGCGGTGTTATCATAATATCTTGTTTTATTAATTCATGCCCAAAAATACAAAAAAAGCAGAACTGCCGTCAAGAAAATGAAGAAAAAACTTACCTTTGAAGCATAAAATACGGACGATTATGGAAACTGATGAATTTTTCACTACTAAAGAGAAAGATTTACTCTTCTCGCTCTACCGCAAACTGTTGCAACTTTCCGGAGAAACCCTCCAGAAGGGGGACTGCAAAAAGCTGAAAACACATCTTGTCAACACTATACAGAACAACCGTATCCAGCGTGATATATTCGGTTTGAATCCCGTCATCAAAGATATGCAAACGGCTGTCATCGTAGCGGAAGAAATTGGCATGAAGCGCGCCTCCATTCTGGGACTCATGCTGCACGACTCCGTGCGCTGCGGTACTTGCACCGCCCAAGAAGTAGAGCAAATTTATGGCGAGGACGTGGCAGGCATCATCCGGGGATTGATACGTGTAAACGAACTTTATTCCAAAAGCCCTACCATCGAGTCCGAGAATTTCCGCAACTTGTTGCTGACTTTCGCCGAGGACATGCGTGTCATTCTCATTATGATTGCCGACCGCGTAAACATCATGCGGCAGATAAAAGATTGCAAGAACGATGAAGCCCGCCGGCAGGTAGCCAACGAAGCGGCCTATCTCTATGCGCCCCTTGCCCATAAGCTGGGTCTGTATAAATTGAAGTCGGAACTGGAAGACCTCTCATTGAAATACACAGAAAAGGACGTTTACTACCATATCAAGGAAAAACTGAATGAGACCAAGGCATCGCGTGACAAGTACATTGCCGCCTTCATTGCACCGGTACAGAAGAAGCTCGAAGAAGCCGGACTGAAGTTCCATATCAAAGGACGCACCAAGTCCATCCACTCCATCTACCAGAAAATGAAGAAGCAGAAATGCCCCTTCGAAGGCGTGTATGACCTGTTTGCCATCCGCATCATTCTGGACTCTTGCCTGGACAAGGAGAAACTGGAATGTTGGCAGGCCTACTCCATCGTAACAGATATGTACCAGCCTAACCCGAAACGGCTACGCGACTGGCTGTCCGTACCTAAAAGCAACGGATATGAGTCACTGCACATCACCGTGATGGGTCCCGAAGGCAAATGGGTGGAAGTACAAATACGTACCGAACGCATGGATGATATTGCCGAACGAGGCCTGGCCGCCCATTGGCGATACAAAGGAGTGAAAGGTGAATCTGGTCTTGACGAATGGCTGACTTCCGTACGCGAAGCCTTAGAGAGCTCGGACAGCAACGGACTGGAAACGATGGACCAGTTCAAACTGGATTTGTACGAAGACGAGGTATTTGTATTTACCCCGAAAGGCGATTTGTTCAAACTTGCTAAAGGCTCCACTGTGCTCGATTTTGCTTTTCATATTCACAGCAAACTAGGTTGCAAATGCATCGGTGCCAAAGTGAACGGCAAAAATGTACAGTTGAAGCAAATGCTGCATAGCGGTGACCAAGTAGAGATAATGACATCGAATACGCAGACACCCAAGCAGGACTGGCTGAACATCGTAACCACCTCTAAGGCGCGTACCAAAATACGCCAGGCGTTGAAGGAAATGGCTGCACGCCAGCACGCCTTCGCCAAGGAAACCCTGGAACGCAAGTTCAAGAACCGGAAAATAGAGTATGATGAAGGAACCATGATGCGCCTCATCAAGCGCCTCGGCTTCAAGGTAGTGACAGACTTCTACCAGGCTATTGCCGATGAAGTGCTGGATGTCAACGAGATTATAGACAAATATCTTGAACAGCAAAAACGGGAAAACGACACACGTGACGATATTGTCTACCGCAGTGCTGAAGGCTATAACCTTCAACAAGGCATACCGGAAGAGATAGGTACTAAAGAAGATGTACTGGTCATTGACCAAAATCTGAAAGGATTAGATTTCAAGTTGGCACGCTGCTGCAATCCCATCTATGGAGATGATGTATTCGGCTTTGTCAGTGTAACGGGAGGTATCAAGATACACCGTTGCGATTGTCCCAATGCCAGTGATTTGCACTCACGTTTCGGCTACCGTATCGTGAAAGCACGCTGGGCCGGAAAGTCACAAGGTACACAGTACCCCATCACCCTGCGCGTAGTGGGACACGATGACATCGGCATCGTGACCAACATCACTTCCATCATTTCCAAAGAAACGGGTATTACCTTGAGAAGCATCGGTATTGACTCGCATGACGGGCTGTTTTCCGGAACGCTGACCATCATGGTAAGCGACACGGGACATTTGGAAGCACTTGTCAAAAAACTAAGGACGGTAAAGGGAGTGAAACAAGTTTCAAGGAATTAAATGACAACTATAATCCATGAAGTACGACTTTAAAAAGCAGTTGCGCAGTTTCGGATATGCCTGGAAAGGTATCCGGTGCTGCATAGGAAAAGAACAGAACCTGAGCTTCCATCTGATTGCCACGGTGGTTACGGTGATTGCCGGATTCTTATTGGAGATTACCCGGATCGATTGGATGATTGTTATTCTTTGCATCGGAGTGGTGATAGCAGCTGAACTGTTCAATAGCGCCATTGAAAAGCTGGTCGACCTGGTTTCTCCGGAACGACATCCCATTGCAGGGCAAGTAAAAGACATAGCCGCCGGAGCAGTATTGGTATGTGCTGCAACGGCGGCCATTATAGGATTGATTGTATTTATCCCTTACCTCACCCGCTTCTTCTTATAATAAGGATAGGTCAGCAGCACAAAGAAAAATACGGCAAGCATAGCAGCAACAGATGCCACATGGTATATCTGTACTCTGTCCATCAGGTGGCAAGCCACAGCCATGCCCACCAGCAGCCCTGCTTCCATAAACAAATGGCAAGTGGTGTTTGCCGTTCCACGCTGGCAGTGGTGCGACAATTTGACAAACATCTTCATGAACGGGACTGTAATGAACACCAGTACAGCCAATGCCGCCAATGACCAATAATCGCCCACAAACATCAGCGGTAGCAATGCTCCCGGTACAAAAGCAATCAGCAGCATATTGATGGCAGGTACCCATGCACGCGGCAATAAGAAACGGTCCATATTGCACAGCGACACGCCTATCGGAGCACGGAAAGCCACATATACCCTCGATGCGAAAAATATGCTGGCCAGTCCGACCGCTACGGACAGATAGGTCACCATACGGAAACCATACATCTTATACATTCCAATGCCCAACATAACACCCACCAGCATGCCCAAGCATGCAGCCCATGCATATACCATGTTTCCTGCACTGCGGCGTGTGGAAGTCGTTATGTCGATGGCCACCGTAATGCCCGCTGTGGTTGCCAGCCCGAAACATACTCCCTGCACAGCGGCAAGCAGCAGAAATTTCGTATAACCATCCACAAAGGCATATCCCAGAACAGCCGCCAGCATAATGAGTGTGGAGTAAAGGAGCACGTGCTTCCTTTTATATTCATCGACCAGATAGGCATGAAAAGGACCGACAGCAAACATGGCCACCGCAAAAACCAGAAACATGCTGCCCGCCTGTCCGACGGAAACACCCAACTGCTCTCCCATCACAAAAGGGAGCAAAGGAAAAAGCATATAGACGGATATGTACAGCAACAGATTTGCCGTACACATCCGCCAAAAATTGAGTGTCATAAGTTTGTTAGTACTGTTCTTTCTCATTCGGGAAATCTAAGTTCTTCACATCAGATACATAACGGCTGATGGCATCCGTCATCACTGTATGCAGGTCAGCATAGCGACGCAAGAAACGAGGACGGAAACCGTTATTCATACCCAGCATATCCTGAACCACCAACACCTGGCCGTCCACATCGCCACCGGCACCGATGCCGATAACGGGTATAGTCAACTCACTGGCCACTCGGGCAGCCAATGCGGCGGGAATCTTCTCCAATACCAGTCCGAAGCATCCGGCTTCTTCCAACAAATGCGCATCGCGTACCAGTTTCTCGGCTTCAGCATCATCCTTGGCACGGACAGTATATGTTCCATACTTATTGATGGATTGGGGCATCAGTCCGAGATGTCCCATGATAGGAATACCGGCGCTAAGGATACGTTTCACCGTACCGATGATTTCCTCGCCTCCCTCCAGTTTGAGGGCGTCGGCATGGCTTTCTTTCATAATACGGATAGCGGAAGCCAATCCCTCCAGTTCGTTGCCCTGATAAGAGCCGAAAGGCATGTCGACGATGACCATAGCACGCTTCACACCGCGAACCACGGATTTGCCATGATAAATCATCTGGTCGAGCGTGATGGGAAGCGTGGTGACATTGCCTGCCATTACATTGGAAGCGGAATCTCCCACCAGAATCACGTCTACACCGGCACCGTCTACAATCTGCGCCATAGTATAGTCATAAGATGTCAACATTGATATCTTTTCGCCTCTTTGCTTCATTTCAACAAGGCGATGTGTAGTCACTTTACGAGTGTCGTCTGAAATATAACCCATGATAATATTTACAATTTGGCAATTTACAATTACTCAATTTAATTTTCGGCGCAAAGGTAATCCTTTTTCTGATTACTTGTACAATTGAGTTAATTTATCGTAAGTGAATCCCTGAAAGTCATCCAATACATAATGACACAACGGAGCTATGTCTTCACGGGAATTGGTGGTTGCCAACCCTATAACGGTAGCTCCTGAAGCCATGCCGGCTTTCAGCCCGTTGAAAGAATCCTCGAATACATATGTGGTGTCGGGAGTTGTGCCGAAAACCTCCATACCCAACAGAAAACAATCCGGTGCAGGCTTGGAAGCCGTAAACATCTCGGCCGTAAGGATACGGTCGAAAAGAGTCTTTATTTCGGGATGAACCCGATAGACAGCTGCCATCTTCGCTTCGTTGGAGCTGGTCACTACGGCAGTCTTCACCCCATTCCGGTGTAGGTCGGCAATGAAGTCAAGCACTCCGGGAATAAAGTCGAATGACATTTCCTGTTCAAAGCGGTTCAGCCGTTCGGTAATTTCGGCCTGTTCCTTCACCATGCCCGGAAAAAAGGTGTCATAAATATAGACCAGCGTCTGGCCCTTCACTTTACCTTCAATATCATCCATACCCAAATACTGCTTTCCCATTTCATGCCAGAAGTGACTGTACTGTGTCTCCGTGTCTACCACCACGCCGTCGAAATCAAAAAGTACGGCGGTTGCTTTTGTTGTGTCCATAAACTTTCTTTTACCTAAATCTGTTAATACCAAAACACTATAGTGCACAAAGGTGAGAATAATCTGCGAACCAAACAAATATTTCTTATCTTTGCACTCCTTAATTGACTCATATCAAATGAACAACCCGCATATATTAGGAACCGAGCGCATTGGCAAACTGCTTGTGCAGTATTCCATTCCGGCCATTATAGGCATGACGATTACTTCGTTGTACAACATCATCGACAGCATTTTCATTGGCCATGGCGTAGGTCCCATGGGCATTGCCGGACTTGCCATCACCTTCCCTCTGATGAATCTGGTCGTAGCTTTCTGTACGATGGTATCGGCAGGCGGCTCTACCATTTCATCCATCCGGCTGGGACAGAAAGACCTGGACGGAGCTACCGAAGTCCTGGGAAACACACTGATGTTCTGCCTGGTCAATGCATTCATATTCGGCGGCATCTCATTCATATTCCTGGATGATATTCTGCGCTTCTTCGGTGCCAGCAATGATACGTTGCCATATGCCCGCGACTTCATGCAGGTGATATTACTGGGTACCCCCGTCACTTATACCATGATTGGCCTGAACAATATCATGCGTGCCACGGGATATCCCAAGAAAGCGATGCTTACGTCTATGGTAACGGTAGTCTGTAACATAATCCTCGCTCCCATTTTCATCTTCCAATTTGACTGGGGAATACGGGGAGCTGCAACGGCAACGGTCATCTCGCAGTTCATCGGCATGGTGTGGGTAGTAAGCCATTTCCTGCAAAAGACAAGTGTGGTACGTCTGCAACGGGGGTTCTGGAAGATGAAAAAACGCATCATCAGCAGTATATTATCCATCGGTATGTCACCGTTCCTAATGAATGTTACGGCATGTGTCATTGTGATTATCGTAAACAACAGCCTCCAACAGTACGGAGGCGATATGGCCATCGGGGCATATGGCATTATCAACCGGCTGCTGGTACTCTATGTAATGATTGTATTGGGGTTGACGATGGGAATGCAACCGATTGTAGGCTATAACTTCGGTGCGCAAAAACACGACCGTGTGAAGGCTACCCTGCGTCTGACCATCATTGCCGGAGTATGTATCACCAGTACAGGTTTCCTTATCTGCGAATTGTTCCCCCATGCCATATCTGCCATCTTTACCAGTGATGAAGAGTTGATAGATATTGCTTCCAGAGGCGTGCGCATTGCCGTAGCCATATTCCCGCTGGTAGGCGCACAGATTGTCATCGGCAATTTCTTCCAAAGCATCGGGAAAGCGAAAATCAGTATCTTCTTATCGCTGACACGCCAATTACTGTATCTGTTGCCGGGACTACTGATATTCCCGCATTACTTTGGGCTGGACGGCATCTGGATATGTATGCCGGTATCGGACTTCTTTGCTTTTGTAACGGCTGTTATAGCTTTATGGATATATAATACCCGATTATCTGTCAAGAGTAGATTTACGAAAGATTAACGGTGGATCCCGGAAAACACATCATCCATACACCCCAAACGCATGATGTGTTTACCTTGAGCAGGCCATCCAAGTGGGAAAATATCTTATTCACTCTTGATGCTCTTTACCGGATTTTCGTTGGCAACATGCCATGATTTCATCACTACACATCCCACGATAAATGCAAGCAACAAAAAGCCGATACTGATATATCCGACGATAGGCAGTAGTACCACATCACTAAACTGACTGATCCAGATTTGCCCTACCTCATAAGCTCCAAGTGTTCCAAGCACTACAGACGGTATGGCAATCCAAAGCACATCACGCGACAGCAATCGCAATATACCGGATGTTTCCGCTCCATTCACCTTACGAATGGCAATCTCTTTGGAACGTAAACGTATTTCATCATCCACATATCCCACCAGCCCCATTAAAATGATAAAAAGAATGGTGAAAGATGCCCATAAAGTGACATCGCGGAAGACACGTACAGATTCGGCATAATTGCCCAACATTTGCTCCATAGAACGGAACACAAGGTCATCTTGTGGATATAGACGGCTCATTTCCTCATTCAGTCGGCGCAGGTTGTCATCAAACGGTTCTTTAAGACGGGCTTCCAGACAAAATGCGGTACCTTCAAACCATTCTATCATAACGGCTTCACTGTCGTTGGTACAGCCGACAAATGCAAAACTATCCAACAAACCTACCACCGTACCATAATCATTCACCTGCTTGCCAATGGGGCTGTCCGTCCAATGCATTTTCTCACAGAACGTGCTGTTGACCAGCAGTTGGTGTTTCCCTGTGAGGTTATGTCCCTCTTTCAATTTCAAACCGATAAAAGGCAAGTAGTCACTATCGAACCACGAATTACGCGGATAGAACATCTCGTTGCCTTGAGCGTCAAGTATCGGGCGATTGGCTCCAAAGCCCGTTATAGAGCGTTCGGCCGAGGCAACCGCCTCTACATAGGGCAAGTTACGAAGTTGTGTACGTAACAGATCTGCATTCACTTTTCTCTGGAAGATAGACACTACACGTTCCGGTCGCCAACCACGGTCGCGCCCTACCATATAGCGGTATTGCAAGAACACCATCAGCATCATACCTATAATGAATGCTGCACCCATAAACTGTACGAAGAGCAATACCCGCTTCCATCCCCTGCGGCCGGAAGTGTAACGCCTGAATACTTGCGTCACGGGAATACGGGCAAAGAGCATGGCAGGTAAGCATCCTCCAAAAACAAACAAGACCGCCACTACCGCCAAAGGCGCATATAAATGCTGCCAATCGAACAATACGGCAAGAGGGACTGCCGCCAACTCCTCCATCCGCTCATGGAAGACATAAACCAATATTCCGACTACCAACAATGCCGCACTTATTACTATCGCCGTTTCCACCAGAAACATACAGAAGATACTGCCACCTGATGCACCACTACATTTATGTACGCCTATCGCTTTGGCACGTTGTGTCAACGAAGAAATGGAAATCAATACATAATTCAACGTCGTGGTGAAAAGTAACACAGTACCCAAGAAAAACATAATCCAAACCATTTTGCGGACTTGCGCTTCACCCAGATGCACACTGCGGATAGGTACAATATGGACCGACAGTTCCAGCCCGCTATCCGATGGCAAGTGCCGTGCGACAGCCGCTGATATCCGTTCGTTCAACCAATCGGCATCTTGCGGACTGCGTAACCGAACGAAACCGTCATAATTCCCACCACTCTGCCATCCCATTCCCCACTGCGTGTACTTCTCTATATTCGAGAAAGACACAACTGCTTCGGGACGCTTATACAAAGAAGTATTCAAAGGAACATCCCGAAAAATACCTTTAACAAGCAAAGTAGCTTCATGCCCCCAGAAATCGTATGACACAGTCTTACCTATGGGATTTTCATCACCAAATACCTGCCGTACTGCCGTTTCTGAAAGGAAAACTACATCTGGATTCGCTAAATCCTGCGGATTTCCTTTTACTACATCCAAACCGAGAACAGAAAAATAGAGCGTATCAGCAATCACTGTCTTCAATTCCAACGGACGGTTACCCAACTTATAATCGTCATCGAATAGTGAACAACTGACCGTAGCCCCTTGCACCTTATCTGAAAATTCTTCAGCTATAATGCCAGGAATCGGAATAATGGTGTAGAAACTCTCTCCTCCTTCCAATACACCATTCTTCATCCAACCCGTCTTCACAATATAAAGGTTATCCGGATCATGATAAAAGCTATCAAAATTCAACTCGAATGCAATCCGCGCAAATAGGAATACGGACATCAACAGTCCCAATGCTAACGATACGATTTTAATGGCATTGGTCCCCCGTCTATGCAATAAACTTTGCAATGTATAATAAATGTGACTACTCATCATAATTTCCTGAAGTTATTCTTTATTCACTCTTGATACTGTCTACCGGATTCTCATTGGCAATCCGCCATGCCTTGAATACTACACAACCGATGATGAGCAATAGTACAATGCATGCAATAAGCAAGAATCCGCAGATACCAAAATCCACTCCCTCCACAAACTGCTCTATCCAGACACCGCCTATATACCAGGCTCCCAGCCCTCCAAGAAAAACGGCCGGCAAGGATATCCAGAATATATCCTTCGAGAAAAGCCGGAGAATGGATGACGCTTCCGCACCATTCACTTTACGGATGGCAATTTCCTTGCTGCGGCGTTGTATCTCGTCATTGATGTAGCCAATCAACCCCATTAACGTAACAAAAAGGATGGTTATGGCAGCCAGTAAAGCTGCATTACGGAAATCCGTGACGGTACTGTTCTGGTCGTCAATGACCTTTTGGAACGAGGAAAATACAATGTCACGGGTGGGAAACAGCTTTTCCATGTCTTCATTCAAACGCTTGAGGTTATCGTCAAAAGGCTCTTTCAGACGTAATTGGATGTTTCCGGAAAATCGGTCAAGATAAGTTGCATACATAGGTTGCACCGCCACATAAGCGGCATTGGATGTGGCAAAGTCTTTCAGTACACCTACAATATTGCCCGCTATGCGATCGCCGTTGCGCACTTGCCTGCCTATCGGTTTATCTTCCCAATGCATCATTTTCAAAAATGTTTCATTGACCAATATCTGCCCAGGAGCATCCATATTCTTGCCTTCCGCAAATTCCAACTTCATAAACGGGGCATAGTCCTTGCCAAATTCCACCCAACGTATGCTCATCCACTGCCCGTTATCAGTCGTAACCCCTTCTCCGCTCAATCCGTCTGTAAGAAGATTACTGCTACAAGCTCCATCTTCCACATAAGGCAAAGAAAGCATCACACTACGATTGGCATCGCTTTCCGCATCCGAGTCAAAGGATACGCCCGAAGCATAAGCCACCCGGTGGTAATCGAATCCACGTTCTTTATTGGTGATGTAATGGCTCTGCATAAGCACCAGCCCCAACAAGCCGAAAATAAAGGAGGTACCGGCAAACTGCACAAACAAGAGCGGACGTTTCCAGCCTTTCTTGCCTTCGGTGTACCGGCGGAAAACCTGCGTCACCGGAATGCGGGCAAAAAGCTGCCCGGGCAACATGCCGCCTATCATAAACAAAATGACTATCACTGAAAGCGGTGCCCAAATGTTTTCCCAAGAGAAAAGACCGGCAAGACTAACGTCGAGCATGTCCTCCAAC
Source organism: Bacteroides sp. AF25-5LB (assembly GCF_003602965.1). Lineage (NCBI taxonomy): Bacteria > Pseudomonadati > Bacteroidota > Bacteroidia > Bacteroidales > Bacteroidaceae > Bacteroides > Bacteroides sp. AF25-5LB. Next base: position 140,445 of record NZ_QTMC01000005.1, on the reverse strand, counting down.
GGCTCACGGAAATTAAATAGAAGCAGCGCTACAAGCAGCAAGGAAAAAAGCATGATGACTCCGGTCTCCCATAAGAACATACCGAAAATAGTTCCCGTATTTGCCCCACTACATTTATGTACGCCTATAGCTTTGGCACGACGGTTCATGGCTGAGATGGAAATAAGCACATAATTCATCGCCACAATAAAAAGTATGGCGGTTCCCAGCGTCAACAGAATCCATACCATACGCATGGTACTGATACCAAATTCCATACGGTAGTCCTTTATCGGAACCAGACTGATAAACACATCATCGCTCTTGCGCACCTGCTCGGCAAGTTTCTCTATTCGGGTGTTCACATCGTCCAGTTGCACCCCCGGGCGCAGACGGACAAAGGACATATAGCTGTCTCCACCTCCCCATCCCCAGTATCCCCAATGATGCTTGAAGGAGGTAGCCAAAGACATCACGACACCACTTCCATAGAAACTGGAGTTTTCGGGAAAATCCTCAAAAATGCCCTTCACGGTCATTGGCATCTGTTTGTTATAGACCACCGTCTGCCCGATGGGATTCTTATCGGCAAACATGCTGCCGGCCAGCTCCCTGCTGATGAAGACCACCTCCGGATTATTCAGCTCGCGAGGGTCTCCACTGACAACATCAATGCCCATAGTGGCAAAGAAACAAGAATCGGCCGTCATGGCATTGGTCTGGAAACGGCGTTCATTGGCAAACCAAGCCGAATTGCTCCACCATTGCTGGGTGACGGTAACACTCTCCACCTCGTCAGGCAGGTTTTCGGCAATGGTACCAGCCACCGGTCCAAGAGTTATATGCGAAGGATGATACTCGTTGTTGTAATACCATACTGTTTTGACAAGACACAAACGTTCATGGTCCTTGTAGCAGGTATCATAATTGAGCTCGAATGCCTGACGGGAAAAAATGAGGATACTGACTGCCAACCCCAGTCCCAAGGAAATAATCTTGATGAGGTTGGAGCCTTTTCCTCGTATCAGTGTCTGAAGAGTGTAATATAGTTGTCTCATGGAAGTTGTTTTAAAAGTCCGTTACAAATCCTGCGCTGCCACACTTGCCACCACACTACCGTCGAAAAGATGTATCGTGCGGTGTGCAAACGAGGCGTCGTGCTGGCTGTGGGTCACCATAATAATCGTAGTACCCTCTTTATTCAGTTCTGTCAACAGATTCATCACCTCAGCTCCGTTCTTGGAGTCCAAGTTACCGGTAGGCTCATCGGCGAGTATCAGCTTGGGATTGGTTACGACCGCACGGGCTATCGCCACACGCTGCTGCTGACCGCCGGAAAGCTGTTGCGGGAAGTGCTTGGCGCGATGGCTGATGTTCATCCGCTTCAGAATATCCTCTACCATACGCTTACGTTCACCCGCCTTTACGCCAAGATACGTAAGGGGAAGTTCCACATTCTCGTAGACGTTCAGTTCGTCTATCAGGTTGAAGCTCTGGAACACGAATCCCAGCTTGCCCTTGCGCACACGGGTACGTTCCTTTTCCTTCAAGTCCGCTACTTCCTGACCGAGCAGCTTGTAACTGCCCTCCGTAGGATTGTCCAGCAGCCCGAGGATGTTCAGCAAGGTGGACTTGCCGCAACCTGACGGTCCCATAATGGCTACAAACTCCCCCTCCTTTACATCGAGGCTGACGTGATTCAATGCTACTGTCTCTACTTCCGAAGTACGGAATACTTTGCTGATGTTGTTAATTTCAATCATGATATTCTATGTATTAATATTATTATCATTCGCTCTTAATGCTGTTTACCGGGTTCTCGTTCGCTATCCGCCAGGACTTCCAAAGTACGCAGGCTACGATAATCACCAAATTGGCCATCACTACCAGTACGTATACTGCCCAACTGACGGGAATACACTCCGCGAACTGTTCCATCCACATTCCGTTGACATACCATGCCAATACCGTACCGATGACAACTGCCGGAGCTGCCACAACGAGTATATCCCTTGACAACATTTCCAAGATGCCGGATGCCTCTGCCCCGTTCACTTTACGGATGGCAATCTCCTTGCTGCGGCGGCGCACCTCATCGGTGGTATACCCAATCAGCCCCATCAGCATGATGAAGAACATGGTCACTGCCGCCATCAAAGTGGCATTGCGGAATACACGGACAGAATTATAGCTGTTCTCTATCCTTTTCTCATAACCGGTAAAGTCAATAGTCTGGTCATGGAAAGCCTCGGCTACATCGTGGTTCAGCTTCTGCAGATTTTCGGTAAAGGGTTCTTTCAAACGGACATGTACCGTTCCATAAAAATTCTTGTTTCCCCAGGCTATGAAAGGCATCTTCTCGGTTCTGAAACTCTCTATCTGGAAATCCTTCAACTGCCCTACGACCTTGAATGTATTCCCTTCGGTATATACCGTACGGCCTACGACGTCGTCTCCCCAACGCATCATCTCGGCAAAGGTCTCGTTCACCACGACTTCCTCTTTATCGCGCGCCATACGTCCCGTCTTCATAGTCATGCCCATCAAGGCAGGAAAGTCCTCGCGCATGAAATAAGAAGAGCGGCAAGAGAACAGTGCCTGCCCGCTCTCACTATGAATCATCGAACCGCTATATCCGCTAATGGGTGTGCTGTTGGCACTGGACACCGCTTCCACGTAGGGCAATCCTTTGAAGAACTGATAAGCCGCGTCACGCGTCGCTTCATTATCCCAGTAGGCATTGCCTGTGGCTATCTGCTTGGGATTATACCCCATATCCTTTTTCAGTACATACTGATATTGCGACATCACCACACACATCAATCCACTGATGAATGCCACGCCTGCAAACTGGACAAACAGCAACGGACGCTTCCAGCCCTTCTTCCCCTCGGTATAGCGGCGGAACACCTGCGATACGGGAATACGCGCAAAGAGCCGACCCGGCAACACGCCTCCCACTATAAACAGCAGAAGCACTACCGACAACGGTACCCAGATACGCTCCGGAGCCAACAAGGTGGAGAGCTTTACAACGACCGTGTCTTCCACAAAATCGCGGAAGTTGAGCATTATCAACGCCATCAGCAGCAATGCCGCCACAATGATGATACCCGTTTCCAGCAAAAACATGCTGAAAACCGTGCCACCGCTCGCACCGCTGCATTTATGTACGCCTACCGACTTGGCGCGGTAGCTCAAAGAGGAAATGGAAATCAGCACATAGTTCAACGCCGCAATGAAAAGAATGGCAAAACCAAGAATGCTCATGATGACACGCATCCGCTGCACATCATCATAATTGCGGTATGTATCACGGATGGGCTGCACAAAAGCCGTGTAACCGTACTCTTTCTTATCTTCTGCCGGGCGATATTTGTCTATCATGGCATCAATACGCGCATTGACAACAGATTTGTCGGCACCGGGACGGAAACGGATAAACTCTACCCAACTGTCTCCCCCGCTCCACGAGTAGTTATTCCAGTTGCGGCTCCACAAGGTAGGCATCGAGATAACCGCTTCCGGATTGATTGTGGCGTTCTCAGGCAAATTGGCATAGATTCCCTTCACCGTCAGGTCAAACTGATGGTCATAATTAAGCGTTTTCCCTATAGGATTCTCCTCACCGAACACTTTCCTTGCAAAGCGTTCACTCAAGAAAATAATATCCTTCTGCACCAAGTCCTTTTCGGGATTCCCGTTCAGGACGTCGATACCCATGGTACGGAAGAACAGCGAATCGGCTGCAATCTTCCTGTCATCAAGACGCACGCTTCCATTGTAAAGGGGAGCAGATACCATAGACGTGCTCAAACTTACCGCCGACTCCACCTCTTTGGGGAAGTTCTCCAAAATGGCCCCTGCCACGGGACCGCAATTCCACTCCTGAGGCTCAAACTTCTCTCCTTTCACCGAGAATATCGACCATACCTGATACAAGTTATCATAATCCTTGAAGCAAGTGTCAAAACTCTGTTCATATGCCACGCGGGAGAAAAGCAGAATACTCATCGTCAATCCCAATCCCAAAGAAATGACCTTGATGATATTCGAACCGCGTCCCCGCAGTAAAGTCTGAATTACATAATAGATTTGTTTCATTCCGTTTATCGTTTATTAGATTTATTTTCTTGCTTTTCATATTGCAGAAAGCGTGCCAAAGAATGCACAAATCTGATTATCAATGCATATTGCATTTCAGAAGAAGACAAAGGTGTCTAATTTTTAGACACTCCCGTCTAAAAATTAGACAGAGGCCGAATCTCTGTTCAGCCTCATAGAACAAAAAAAAGGGAAATTAGAAAAGAATCCATAAGAATGAAAACTTTACCTTTGCCCACAGTTTTCTAAAGATAGAGTATAAACGTAAAATGAAGCACCTGCACATGAAATTCCCCAAACTCTTATATCCTTCATTCCTATGCCTGCTTATAGCCGGCTGCGACATGATAGATTATCACCCTTACGATGTACACATCAGCGGTGAAACCGATGTCAATGCCCACAACATTGCCCAAATAGAGCAGAACTGCCAGAACAAGACAACAATCCGGTTCGTAACAATGGGTGACTCCCAGCGCTGGTACGACGAGACCGCCGATTTTGTAAGCCACCTCAACAAGCGGGACGACATAGATTTCGTCATTCATGGCGGAGACGTCAGTGACTTCGGTGTAACAGACGAGTTCCTTTGGCAACGGGACATTATGAACAAACTCAAGATACCCTATGTGGTACTTCTCGGCAATCACGACTGCCTGGGCACGGGCGAAGAGACTTATCGTGCAATATTCGGAGACCCCAATTTCTCCTTCATTGCAGGACGGGTAAAGTTTGTCTGCCTGAATACCAACGCCATCGAATTTGACTACTCCCGCCCCATTCCCGACTTCGAGTTTCTTGCCGCACAGATACGCGACCATGAAGAGGAATTCGATAAAACCGTTGTGTCCATGCATATACGCCCGTTCTGCAACGAGTTCAACAATAATGTGGCACACGTATTCCAGCGTTACATCAAGGAATTTCCCGGACTGCAGTTCTGTACATCCGCACACGAACACCATCGCTTCGAGAAAGACCTCTTTGAAGATGGGATAATGTATTACATGAGCGACTGCATGAAGAACCGCAATTACTATATATTCACCATAACCCCCGACGGATATGAACGCGAAGTGGCATATTATTAATCATCTGGCATGCGCCGTCGTCTTCTTGTCGGTATGCTCTTTTTCTGCTTTTTCACAAGAGAGAGATACCATCTTCATCATAGAACACGATACCGTATGGATGGACCTGCAACCGGATGCCGTCATTGAAAGCCAGACCAGAGAGAACCGTTATGACCGCCGCGTACACCGCTACCGCAGGCATTGGGAGGCCTTGATTCCGACGCACACCAAAATTCAGTTTGCCGGCAATATGGGGTTGCTGTCATTCGGTACCGGATGGGATTACGGCAGAAGAAACCAATGGGAAACAGACGTATTCTTCGGAGTATTGCCCAAATATGACTCCAAACGTACCAAGCTGACATTCACCGTCAAGCAGAACTACCTTCCCTGGAGCCTGCAAATAAAACAGAGCCGTTTTTCTGTAGAACCGCTGGCTTGCGGTATGTATCTGAACACGGTATTCGGCGATGAATTCTGGGTCAATGAACCGGAACGCTACCCTAAAGGATATTATGGTTTCTCCTCCAAGGTACGCATCCATGCATTCTTAGGACAGCGCATCACTTACGACATCGACCCGCAACGGCGGTTCACGGCCAAAGAAATCACTTTCTTCTATGAAATAAGTACATGTGACCTATATGTAGTCAGCGCCTTCACCAACAAGTATCTGAAACCCAAGGATTATCTGAGCTTGTCATTTGGCATCAAACTGCAACTGCTATAAATTTTTTCAGTACCGCCATGAGCTCTTACTGAAGTTGCTACAAACTAATTTCTGTTTTACTTAAATCTATTCGTCCCACAATCGTTATATTATCGTCCGACAGCTGTTGAATTATCGTCCGATAACTGTTGGACGATAATTCAACAGCTGTCGGACGATTAATTCTTAGTAAGCAAAAATATAGAATAAAGCATATAATACAGATAAATCATTAACTTTGCCTGCAGAAAACAGAAATAGTTTATGGCAAAAAAAAACGGAAACATCCTGATTGTCGATGATAACCGAGGCGTACTTACCGCCTTGCAGCTTTTGTTGAAGCCATATTTTGAAGGGATAATCACACTTCCCTCTCCCGTAACCCTGCCCAGCGTATTGCGGGAAAGGTCATGGCAAGTGGTTCTTCTTGACATGAACTTCACCTCGGGCATCAATACCGGCAACGAGGGACTATACTGGCTCCATGAAATAAAGAAGCAATGTCCCACCCTGCCCGTAGTGCTGTTCACCGCTTATGCCGACATTGACCTTGCCGTACGGGGAATCAAGGAAGGAGCCACAGACTTCGTCGTGAAACCCTGGAACAACCAGAAACTGGTGGAAACCTTGCTGAATGCCGTATCGGCTTCTGAAACAAAATCTCCGGCCAACGGCCCAAATGCCAGGCGTACGGCAGAAAGCAGCCACCCGTTTGCGGATACCCGCAACATGTATTGGGGAAACAGCCCAGCCATGCAGCAGCTCCGCCTTTTGGTGGAAAAAGTGGCCTCTACCGATGCCAATATCCTTATTACGGGCGAGAACGGTACCGGTAAAGAGATGCTGGCACGCGAAATTCACTCCCTTTCACCGCGCAACCGGCAGGAGATGGTAAGTGTGGATATGGGTGCAGTCACCGAAAGCCTTTTCGAAAGCGAACTGTTCGGCCACGTAAAAGGCTCTTTCACCGATGCCCATGCCGACCGTGCCGGCAAGTTCGAAGCAGCCAGCCGCAGCACCCTCTTTCTCGATGAAATAGGCAATCTCCCCTACCATCTGCAAGCCAAACTGCTGACCGCCATCCAACGCCGCAGCATTGTCCGTGTAGGCAGCAACACTCCCATTCCCGTAGACATACGGCTGATTTGCGCCACAAACCGCAATCTGCCCGAGATGGTGGCAAAAGGCGAATTCCGCGAGGACTTGCTGTACCGCATCAATACGATACACCTCGAGATACCCTCGTTGCGCGAGCGGCCCGAAGACATCATCCCCCTTGCAGAACTTTTCATCGCCCGCTTCTGCAAGCAATATGACAAGCCCCCCGTCAAGCTGACGGACGGCGCCTGCGAGAAGCTTACGCTCCACCCCTGGTACGGCAATATCCGCGAACTGGAACATGCCATCGAAAAAGCCATTATCATCTGTGACAACGAAACCCTTCCTGCAGAACTGTTCCAGCTGGCACGGCGAACCGGCACTCCCGAAGCAGCCGCATCCACGCTCGAAGAAATGGAAATGCAGATGATACGGAAGACGCTCGACAAATGTAGCGGAAATCTCTCTGCCGTCGCCGCACAACTGGGTATCACCCGCCAGACGTTGTACAACAAAATGAAGAAGTATGGCCTTTAATTATTCATTCCGCGTTGCCGTCAGTCTGGCAGTAGCACTCCTTGCAGGGGTGATGTGGACTGTAGACGTATTTTGGGGCGCGCTCTGTACCGCGCTGCTTCCCATAGCCTTGTACTGGCAGCAGAAGTTATACCGCCATCATGTGCGGAAGGTGCTTTTCATGCTCGACGCCATCGAAAACAACGACAATGCCATCCACTTCTCCGAAACGGAAAACACTGCCGACGCACGCCTCGTAAACCGTGCATTGAACCGGGTTGCCCATATACTTTATAATGTGAAAAGTGAAACAGCCCAGCAAGAAAAGTACTACGAACTCATTCTGGACTGCGTGAATACCGGTATCCTTGTCCTGAACGACAATGGTGCCGTATATCAAAAAAACAGTGAAGCCCTCCGTTTGCTGGGCCTCAATGTCTTTACCCACGTCAGCCAGCTGAACCGCGTGGATCCGCGTCTTTCGTCCCTTCTTGCCAATTGCCGCCCGGGAGACAAATTGCAAATGCCTTTCAACAACGAACGAGGCACTGTCAACATGTCTGTCCGCGTCAGCGACATTACAGTCCGTAAAGAGCATCTTCGCATCCTCGCCCTGAACGACATCAACAACGAGCTGGATGAAAAGGAAATAGATTCCTGGATTAGGCTTACCCGCGTACTGACGCACGAAATAATGAATGCCGTCACTCCCATAACCTCCCTAAGCGATACACTGCTGGGACTGACCGAAGCGCAAGTTTCCAAAGAAGAAATCAGAAACGGCCTGCAGACTATCAGCAGCACGGGCAAGGGCCTGCTCTCTTTTGTGGAATCATACCGGAAATTCACCCGTATTCCCACCCCCGAACCATCCTTGTTCTATGTAAAAAGTTTTATCGAGCGGATGGTCGAACTCGCCCGTCACCAGCACCCCGATGTCCGGGTCACCTTTCATACGGACATCGCGCCAAGCGACCTTATTCTATATGCCGATGAGAACCTGGTATCACAAGTAGTCATCAACTTACTGAAAAATGCCATACAAGCCATCGAATCGGATAAAAATACAGATAAAGAAGGACATATCAACATACGTGCCTACTGCAATGAAGCGGAAGCCATACTGATAGAAATTTCCAACAACGGACCTGCCATTCCCAATGACATTGCCGAACACATATTTATCCCCTTCTTTACGACCAAAGAGGGTGGAAGCGGTATTGGATTGAGTATTTCCCGGCAAATAATGAGGCTTTCCGGCGGAAATTTATCCTTATTGCCCGGTAAAGAAACCACCTTTATTTTAAAGTTCAATTGAACTATTTTAGATTTGTATTTGTTAAACACAATGCATATCTTTGTACTATTAGACATAAGAAACATCACATTTCAAACTATATAGCATAGAATTTATGATATTTACAGCAGGAAACATACTACTTATAGGTTCCATATTACTTTTCGTCAGCATCATTGTCGGCAAGACCGGCTACCGTTTCGGAGTACCTGCGTTATTGCTTTTCCTTGTCGTCGGTATGCTGTTCGGCAGTGACGGATTGGGATTGCAGTTCCACAACGCCAAGGAAGCACAGTTCATCGGCATGGTTGCACTCAGCATCATTCTGTTCTCCGGTGGCATGGACACCAAGTTTACGGAGATAAAGCCCATATTGACTCCCGGCATTGTTTTGTCAACTGCAGGAGTGCTGCTCACGGCCCTCTTTACCGGATTATTTATCTGGTGGCTGTCCGGCATGAGCTGGACCAACATCCACCTGCCGTTGATAACCTCCCTTTTGCTTGCATCCACCATGTCATCTACCGACTCAGCCTCTGTATTCGCCATTCTGCGTTCACAAAAAATGAACCTGAAGCATAATCTGCGCCCCATGCTGGAACTGGAAAGCGGTAGTAACGACCCGATGGCATATATGCTGACAATCGTGCTGATTCAATTCATCCAGTCCTCCGGAATGGGAGTTCCCCAGATATTGGGCTCTTTTGCCATACAGTTCATTGTCGGTGCCGCAACCGGTTATTTCCTCGGAAAGCTGGCCATCCTTATGCTGAACCGGCTGAATATAGACAACCAGGCACTCTATCCTATCCTGTTGCTGTCCTTTGTATTCTTCACCTTCTCCATCACCGACCTGCTGAAAGGCAACGGTTACCTGGCCGTGTATATCGCCGGAATGATGGTAGGCAATAACAAAATCATGCACCGGAAAGAGATTTATACTTTTATGGATGGACTGACCTGGCTTTTCCAAATCATCATGTTCCTCTGCCTCGGTCTGCTCGTCAACCCCCATGAGATGCTGGAAGTGGCAGTCGTGGCATTGCTCATCGGCGTCTTCATGATTGTTGTGGGACGTCCTCTCAGCGTTTTTCTCTGCCTGCTGCCTTTTGGCAAGAGAATCACCCTCAAGTCACGGCTATTCGTATCGTGGGTAGGATTACGTGGCGCAGTACCCATTATCTTTGCCACCTATCCCGTGGTGGCTAATGTGCCCGGTGCCCATGTCATCTTCAACATCGTATTTTTCATAACCATCGTCTCACTGATCATCCAGGGTACCACAGTCTCCTGGGTAGCCCGGCTGCTGGGCCTCTCCACCCCGCTGGAAAAGACCGGAAATGATTTCGGAGTTGAGCTGCCCGAAGAGATTGACTCCAACCTGCACGATATGACCATTACACAAGAAATGCTGGACCAGGCAGATACCCTGAAAGACATGAACCTGCCCAAAGGCACACTGGTGATGATTGTAAAACGTGGCGATGAGTACCTCATCCCGAACGGAACATTAAAACTGCATGTAGGCGACAAGCTGCTTCTTATTTCGGAAAATAGCAAGGAATAAGAATTACAGATAAGTTTCTATCCGTTTCAGGGCAAGAAAAAAACGGAAACTATTTGCTTTGCATCACTATAAGACCTATCTTTGCGCAGTTTTAACTAAAGTGTGCAGCAGCTGAATGGAACAAGAACAAGGGTTCATCGATTATATAGAACAAAGCATTATTAAAAACTGGGATCGCAACGCCCTGACAGACTACAAAGGAATTACACTACAATACAAAGATGTAGCACGGAAAATAGCCAAATTCCATATCGTATTGGAAAGCGCCGGCATCAGGCCCGGTGACAAGATTGCCGTTTGCGGACGTAACAGTGCACACTGGGCAGTCGCTTTTCTGGCGACGGTTACCTATGGAGCTGTCATCGTTCCCATTCTGCATGAGTTCAAAGCCGACAATATCCACAACATCGTCAACCATTCCGAAGCCAAGCTGCTGTTTGTCGGCGACCGGGCATGGGAAAACCTCAATGAAGAGGCAATGCCCCTGCTGATGGGTATCGTACTGCTGACGGACTTCACTCCGGTAGTTTGCCGCAACGAGCAGCTGATGGAGGCTTTCGAACATCGCAACGTCCTCTATGGCACACGTTTCCCCAAGAATTTCCGCCCCGAGCATATCAGTTACCGCAAGGAGGAATCCCCCGAAGAACTGGCTGTCATCAACTATACTTCGGGCACGACGGGATATTCCAAAGGGGTCATGCTTCCTTATCGCAGCCTTTGGTCCAATGTTGCATATTGCCATGAGATGCTTCCTGTACGTCCGGGCGACCATATTGTATCCATGCTGCCTCTGGGACATGTATTTGGTATGGTGTACGATTTTCTATACGGTTTTTCCGCAGGCGCCCATCTGTATTTCCTTACCCGTATGCCGTCTCCCAAGATTATTGCACAATCATTCTCCGAAATCAGGCCACGGGTCATTTCGTGTGTACCGCTTATCGTAGAAAAGATTATCAAGAAGGATATCCTGCCCCGGATAGACAATAAAATAGGCAAGCTGCTATTGCGGATGCCCATCGTCAACGACAAAATCAAGGCCGACATGCGCAAAAAGGCAATGGAAGTATTCGGCAGTAATTTCGATGAAATAATCATCGGAGGGGCACCGTTCAATGCCGAAGTGGAACGCTTCTTGAAGCAGATAGGTTTCCCCTATACCATTGCATACGGAATGACGGAATGCGGCCCCATCATTTGTTCCAGCCGCTGGGAAACATTGAAACTGGCCTCTTGTGGCAAGGCAACCAGCCGCATGGAAGTAAAGATAGGCTCTCCCGACCCTCAGAACGTGGCAGGAGAAATAATCTGTAAAGGTGCCAATCTGATGCTGGGCTATTACAAAAATGCCGAAGCGACTTCCCAAATCATCGATGTAAACGGCTGGCTGCACACCGGCGACCTTGCAACGATGGATACCGAAGGATATGTCACTGTCCGCGGACGTAGCAAGAACATGTTGCTCACAGCCAGCGGCCAGAACATCTATCCCGAAGAGATTGAAAGCAAACTGAATAACATGCCCTATGTGTCCGAATCACTGATCGTATTGCAGAACGACAAGCTCGTGGCTCTTATCTATCCGGACTTTGACGATGCATTCGCCCACGGTATGGAACAATCGGACATCGAAAAGGTTATGGAGAACAATCGGAATGAATTGAATCTGCAATTACCGGCCTACAGCCAGATTACAAAAGTCAAGATACACTTCGAGGAGTTCGAGAAAACAGCAAAGAAGAGCATTAAAAGATTTATGTATCAGGAAGCAAAAGGGTAAGGGGAATGTATCAAAACCTTCTTTAACGCTTTATTTTAGGTGCGGATAACGCAGATTTTACGGATTCAGTTTATTGAATCTGCGTTATTCCGCGTAATCCGCGCCTAATATTATAACATTATAAAAGTCTTCATGTGCTTTTGACACATTCGCATCCTTTTTGTTAACAAAAATAGAAGCAAAGGAATAAACAGCTAATAAGTGTTATAAAACATACTTTTTTAGTTGGATAATTTGCAGATTTATCAGAAGTCCGTATCTTTGCAATGTGTTTTTCATAGTATTAGATTTAAGGTTAACAAAGGTTGGAGTACAGCGGTACTCCTTTTTTTATGCCCGTACTTTCCGTCAAAAAGAATAAAATGTCACCATTTTCCATTATATTTGCAAGAAACAGAAAAACATATATCATCCGAGCATCATGGATATACACACATTTATTGTCAATTATCAGGAAGCTTTCGGCCAACATGCCGAACTCCCCATCGCCTTTTGGTATTCAGACCGAATGGAGCCATCTACAGAGAAAGTAACCGGTTGTCTCTTCAAATGCATGAAACAAGTCAGAGACGGCAAAACCGTCAGTCTCAGCAACGAAACAATCACCTGCGGAGGAGGCAAGTTCTATACCGGATTTACAGAAATGCCCGAGCGCGTCCCGGGTTTTGTCTCCTTGAAAGAGAAATACAAGAGGACTCCCGAAATGGTGGTAGATTTTGTCAATGAGCTACAGATTCCCAAAGCGGACAAAGCCTATCTGCATTTTGCCCGCATAGACAAGATACCTTCCTTTGACGAGGTGGAAGGCGTGCTGTTCCTGCCAACTCCTGACATTCTATCCGGACTGGTGACATGGACCTTCTTCGACAACAATGCATTGGATGCCGTGGCAGCCCCATTCGGCTCCGGCTGTTGCTCCGTCATTACCCAAACCATCATTGAAAACCAGAAACAAGGGAAACGCACTTTCCTGGGATTCTTCGACCCCTCCGTCCGCCCATACTTCGAAGCGGACTTATTGGGCTTCACTATCCCCATGTCCCGGTTCAAGGAGATGTATCACACCATGCGTGAAAGCTGTCTGTTCGATACACATGCCTGGGGAAAAATCAGGGAAAGGATACAGCTTTCCCAATCAAGAGACGTACATATCCTCTCCTCTCCCATTTCCTTCCCCATCCTTCCGGACATTTATCTGCAGGAAATCAGAATAGAAGATGCCGCAGCCATCTACCATGCCATCGACACACACCGGGACTACTTAAGAACATGGCTGCCATTTGTGGATAATATGCGCACAACAGCTGATGAAGAAGCTTTTTTACGTCAGGTACTATCTGCTCCTGCCGAACGAAATGAACCTATATTCGGCATTTGGAACCAACAACATGAAATCTGCGGACTGATAGGTTTCCATTTCTCCGATTTCGACAACCACCGTACAGAACTCGGCTATTGGCTACTGCCGGAATACCAGCACCGGGGCATCATTACTGAAAGTGTCCGCAAGCTGTGTCTGTGGGCCGTACAAGAAAAAGAGATAAAGCGGATACAAATTCGCTGTGCCGTGGGCAATGCAGCCAGCAACGCAGTACCGGTTCGCCTCGGTTTCATCCATGAAGGAACAGAACGTTGCGGAGAACTGCTGGCTTCTGGAGAATATACAGATATACATATATACAGCATCTTGAAAGAAGAAGTGCTGGCCAACCTCAAACAATAAAATATCAAATATATATCAACTATTGAAATTATACATGGAACAACAACCTCATCTCAATGACCACAACAAGCAGGAGTACCCTCCTATGCATACAACGGAGCACATCATCAACCAGACTATGATAAGGTTATTCGGTTGCAGCCGCTCCATATCAGCACACATAGAACGGAAGAAAAGCAAGCTGGACTACCGTCTTGCCGCCTGCCCCACGGAAGAAGAAATAGAGAAGCTGGAAGAGGCCGTAAACGAGGTAATCGCCCGACAGCTGCCCGTCACAACAGAATTCATTACGCAAGAGGAAGCGCAAGGACGTTTCGACTTGGAACGCCTGCCCGATGGTGCTTCGGAAACGGTACGTGTCGTGAAAGTAGGCGATTACGACGAATGCCTCTGCATCGGAGTACATGTGGAGAATACATCAGAAATCGGAACCTTCAAAATCATCAGTCACGATTGGGACGAAGAAGCCAAGCGTTGGAGAATGCGTTTTAAATTAGTCTGAAAATCTATCAATTTTAAATAAATAAGATAGCAAAATGGCATTAAACAAGCAAATAAGTCAGTTTTTCAATGACAAATAGTCAATAGAGTCAGCAAAGACCGGTTGGCATAAGGTTTGCAATATAGTTAGCGAACGACGGTTCAAGAAACGGACGGTGAAAAACCCAAAAGGCAGGCACCCGAAGACAAAGAACCGGAGTTCAAAACTAAATAGCATGTTTAACTTAAACAATAGGAGACTATAACTATGATGCCTGTAAGAAGAAACCAAAATTGGTTACCGAGTATTTTTAATGATTTCTTTGACAATGATTGGATGGTAAAAGCAAATGCCACCGCCCCTGCCATCAACGTATTCGAAACAGCAAAAGAGTACAAAGTTGAATTGGCTGCTCCCGGTATGACAAAAGAAGACTTCAACGTTCACATCGACGAAGAAAACAATCTGGTCATCAGCATGGAAAAGAAAACAGAAAGCAAGGAAGAGAACAGCAAGGACGAAAAGAAGGAAGGCCGCTACTTGCGTCGCGAATTCTCATACACCAAGTTCCAGCAAACCATGATTCTTCCGGACGATGTAGACAAGGAAAAGATTGGCGCCCATGTAGAAAACGGCGTGTTGAACATTACATTGCCTAAGTTTACAGAAGCAGAAAAAGAAAAGGCCAAGAAATTCATCGACGTAAAATAACGCCCGGCCATTAAAAAGAAAATCTCCCGCTGCACAAGATAATGCAACGGGAGATTTTTTATATCCATAGCTATGCGGAACTATTTCTTTTTCCCTTTCAGAAAACGATCTGTCAGCCACTTGCGCACCGGTTCGTCGTACAGTTTCAAACAAGCATAAGCAAGAACAAAAGCTCCAACGAAAGTAAGCATCATATAAGGGATGCCTTCCACCATTGTAGCGTTATTGTTGCATACCCAAGCCGTATAAGTATATACCAATGGATAATGGGTGATATAAATCGGATAGGAAATATCTCCCAGGAACTTGCATACGGCAGTAGAGCGCTTACCGGTCACCTTGCCGCCGGCTCCCATCGAAACAATGACCGGGAAGATGCAGATAATACAGAAAGCCTCGTAAAGCCCGTTCATCCAGTAGCCGTCCTCACCTCCGATACGGGGAATGGAAAGAACCACCACAATCAGCAGGCTACACCACCAGAAAGCACGCTTTTCAAGCCGTATCAGCCAGCCGAGGCGTGACAGAAGCAATCCGCCGAAAAACGGATACATCAGCCGGACCATGCCCACATACTGCTGTTCCCAGTTCAAGGCCCAACCACCCACAATATCACCAGCAGGAGCAGTCAGACAACGGTACACCGTAAAACACCCTGCCACAAATACCAGCACCGATAAGGCCACCTTATTGAACTTGCGTACAAACAACGCATACAGAATATTACCGATATATTCATAATAGAGCGACCATGCCGGACCATTCAACGGATGCATTTCCGTCCAGCCACGAATGTCGAACTTCAGCGGAAGGGGAAGCAAAGTACAGCCTAGTAACATTACCAGCAGCATGGTTCCAACAGACGTATTCTCGATAGGTGGAAAACAAGGCGACTCTTGAAAATAGAAAAAGGCAGCGCCCACAATGCTTCCCATAATCACCATAGGATGCAGGCGAATGATACGGCGTTTGAAGAAAGTGCCCACGGTCATCCGGTTCCAACGGTCATCATAAGCATAACCGATAACAAAACCGGAGAGCATGAAAAAGAAATCCACTGCCAGATAGCCATGATTGATAATTTGAGTAAGATGACTGCCGCCTGCATGTGCTTCAAAAAGATGGAAGATAATAACCATGACAGCCGCCACGCCGCGCAGTCCGTCAAGAATCTCATAATGCGGTTTCGAGGCAAGATAAGTAGTCTGTGTATTCATTTTGGTATAAGATATTTATTAATTTGCGCGCAAAGATAAGAGTTTTTTCCAATAAGGGAACTGATAAATATCATATAAACTCTATCAATTAATTAACAAGTATAACAGCTATTAGATATATATCACTACTAGCCCCCCTTTCCACACAAAAAACAGCTTTCATTATCCATAATAAAAGGGCTACACCTTTTCCTCCTCATGGTGTAGCCTTAAACACAAAAGGGTGTAGCTATCCAAGGCAAATGGTGTAGCCTTTCTTCAAGAAAAAAAGCCAAATGGGATGCTAATATAGAAAAATCAGTTAACTGCTTTTCCTATAACTTTTTACCGCCCACAGATTGAAGACCAATGCAAAGACCAACAAGGCTCCCAACTGCGGAAACAGTTCGGCAAATCCGCCGCCACGGAGATAGATGGTACGCATCACCTCCACAAAATAGCGCAGCGGATTGATGCGGGTAATCCATTGCGCCCATTCGGGCATACTGTGGATGGGAGTGAAAAGACCGCTCATCAGGATAAGGATAAGCATGAAGAACCACATGACGAACATGGCCTGCTGCAACGTTGCCGAATGATTGGATATGACCAGCCCGAACCCCGACACCACCGGCAGAAACACCAGAGCCATGCCATAGATAGTGAGGAAATGCCCCGCCGGCAGAATGCCGTAAAGCAGCCATGCCAGCACGAAACAGATGGTGAGCACCACCAGGCCTATCAGCCAGTAAGGTATCAGCTTGGCGGCAATGAAGGTGAACTTGCGGACGGGAGTGACATTTATCTGCTCGATGGTGCCCGCCTCCTTCTCGCCCACCACATTGAGGGCGGGGAGAAAACCGCAAATCATGGTCAGCAGCATCACCATAAGGGCGGGAACCATGAAAAGCTTATAGTTCAGAGTGGGATTGTAAAGGTTTTGTGTAGCGATATCCACCCGGGGAAGCAACTTCCCGGCAAGCCCTTGCGAAGACGACTCCGAACCCAGTTCACGGGTATAGTCACTGATGATGGAAGACAAGTAGGAACCTCCCAGACTGCCCTTCGTACCGTTCACGGCATTGGCCGCCACCAGCAGACGGGGCGCCTCTCCCTTCACCCAATCCTTTTCGAAATCGCGGGGAATCTCCAGCACGACATCCGCCGAACCGGCTTCAATGGCGAGCAAAGCCTCATCGTATGTATCGGAAAGCGCTGTCAGGCGGAAATAAGTGGATACGCCGATTTTATCTACCAGACGGCGGGACAAGACGCTGTGGTCATTGTCCACTATATTCAGATTGATGTTCTTTATCTCCAGATTGGCGGCCCAGGGCATCAGTATCATAATCATGCACGGAAAAATGAAAATCAGCTTGGGCAGGAAGGAGTTGCGGAACAACTGCTTGAATTCCTTTTCAATGAGAAACTTTATCATAAGACGATATTTTAAAGATTTTAGACATAAGAACAAAAGAACAGATTTCCCGTATCCTTTTGTCCTTATGTTCTTCTGCCTGAATAATTAATATAAAATTCATATCCGCTCTTTACTCAAGCCGATGCTTGAATTTCTTGAAACTCACCGTTATCAGCAATACCGCCATCGTGGCAAGTATGCCGACCTCCATCAGCACAAGCGAAACATCCACTCCCTCAATCATCAGCTTACGCACCGCCTGGATATACCAGCGTGCAGGAAGCACAGCTGAAATGGCCTGCAAGATAACGGGCATACTCTCAATGGGGAATATCATGCCCGAAAGCAACATGGTGGGCATCATCAGCATCAGTCCGGACACCAGCATAGCGGCAACCTGCGTCCGGGTGACCGTGGAAATCAGCAGCCCCAGCGCCAGGGAGACAAAGATGAATAGCAGCGACACCACCACCAGCCAGAACAAGCTGCCCGCCACGGGAACATCGAACACATAGACCGAAAGCAGAAGAATGGTGGTCAAGTTGACAAACGACAGCACAAAATAGGGCACCGCCTTTGCCAGAATGATGAAAAGCGGTTTGACGGGAGAAACCAGCAGGACCTCCATCGTCCCCGTCTCCTTCTCGCGCACAATGGAGATGGAGGTCATCATGGCGCAAATCAGCATCAGAATAAGCCCCATGACACCCGGCACGAAGTTGTAGGCACTCTTCATCTGCGGATTGTACAGCAGCTTGAGCTGGGGTACGATGGCAGCGGCATGCACTCCCGGCGGAAGCATCTCCTGCCCGGCAGAGGAAATGATGTTTGCGGCATAGCCTGCCTGCATAGTCGCCATATTGGGGTCTGTGGCGTCGGAGACAAGCTGCACGCGCGCCTCGCCGGTATAAAGCTTGTCCGAGAAACGCTCGCTGAAAACAAGCGCCATGTCAATCTCCCCTCTTCCGAAAGAAGCCTCCATATCGGCGGGAGAATACAGGCGGCAGATGACGGTGAAGTATTCGCTTGCATCCATGCGGTCGATGATACGGCGGGTAACTACGTCATTCGACGGGTCGAGCACCGCCACACGCACGTTCTTCACCTCGGTGGTGATGGCAAAACCGAAAAGGATTATCTGCACGATGGGCATGCCCAGCAGAATCAGCATCGTGCGCCGGTCGCGGAAGATATGGAAGAACTCTTTTCGGATGAAAGATATGAATTGTTTCATTGTCTATATTTATATTTAGGCTCGGATAACGCGGATTTCACGGATTCTCAGTCGGCGGTTCGCACGGCTTGGCGAGCCAGTTGTTGGAATACATCGTCCATTGTAGTGGCATTGAACTGCCGTTTCAGCTCCCCGGGAGTGTCGAGTGCACGGATGACGCCATCTACCATGATGGAGATGCGGTCGCAATACTCTGCCTCGTCCATAAAGTGGGTGGTGACAAAGACGGTGATGCCCTCGTCGGCAGCCTGGTAAATCAGTTCCCAGAACTGGCGGCGCGTGGCGGGGTCTACCCCACCCGTAGGCTCATCCAGAAAGACAATCTTGGGACGGTGGAAGATGGAGACGGAGAAGGCCAGCTTCTGCTTCCAGCCCAGTGGAAGGCTTTTCACCAGTGTGTCACGTTCCTTTTCCAACCCGAGGCGGAGGAGCAGCTCCTCCGTTTTAGGAGCAATCTCCGCTTCGGGGATGCCGTAGATACCGGCAAAGAGGCGGATATTCTCCCACACCTTGAGGTCTTCGTAAAGGGAAAATTTCTGGCTCATGTAGCCGATGTTCTTCTTCACTTCTTCGGGTTGGGAAGCCACATCGAAGCCTGCCACGCACGCCTTGCCACCGGTGGGACGACTAAGCCCCGTAAGCATGCGCATGGCGGTGGTCTTGCCTGCCCCGTTGGCTCCCAGGAAACCGAAAATCTCGCCCCGATGGACTTGGAAGGAGATGTGGTCTACGGCGGTAAAATTGCCGAAACGCTTGGTCAACCCTTCCACTTCAATCACATTGTTTTCGTGGTTTTCCACCCGTTCGTGCTGCAAGCCCGGAGGGCAGAGGATGCCCGCAAAACGTGTCAGGATGCGGTCAAGGGTATCGACGCCTTTTATCTCCCCTTCGTTGATGAAGGCGATGCGGTCGCATTGGCGCGCTTCGTCGATGATGGGGGTGGAAGCAATGATGGTGATACCCTGCTCCTTCAGCCGGCAGAGCATTCCCCAGAATTCCTTGCGGGACACGGGGTCGACGCCCGTAGTGGGTTCGTCCAGGAAGAGGACATCCGGTTTATGGATAAGAGCACAGCTAAGGGCGAGTTTCTGCTTCATGCCGCCGGACAACGCTCCGGCGCGGCGCTTGCGGAAAGGTTCTATCTGCCGGTAAATGTCGCGCACCAAATCATAATTCTCCTCGATGGCGGTGTGGAAAACGGTGGCGAAGAAATTGAGATTCTCCTCTACCGTCAAGTCCGGATAGAGGGAGAAGCGTCCGGGCATATACCCCACCCGCCTGCGGATGGCTTTGTAGTCCTTCACCACATCCAGGCCGCAGACCGAAGCCGAGCCTCCGTCGGCAAGCAGCAAGGTGGTGAGGATGCGGAAAAGCGATGTCTTGCCCGCACCGTCCGGCCCGATGATGCCGAAAAGCTCACCGGGAGCTACTGACAGAGAGACACCCCGCAGGGCTTCCACGCTGCCGTAACGTTTGGAGATATTAGTTAAAGTTACAGCCTCCATACATTCCTATTTTCAGCATCCCGTCATTCTTCACGGCAATCTTTACGGCATAGACCAGATTGGCGCGCTCGTCTTTCGTCAAGATAGTTTTTGGAGTAAATTCGGAGGTATCGGAAATCCAGGTGACAACGCCAGGATATTCTTGGCGCACATCCTTGCCATAATCCGCATAAACCTTCACTTGCTGCCCCAGCTTGATTTCGGCAAGCTGTTCGGAGGTGATGTAGGCACGGAGGTAAATCTGCTCCATATCCGCCACTTTGAAAAGAGGGGTACCGGGAGCAGCCAGCTCTCCGGCTTCGGCATATTTGGCAAGGACGGTTCCCGTCAGCGGAGAGGTGATGTGGCATTTGCGCAGCTGGTCTTCTATCTGCGCCACCTGGATGCCGACGGAGGAACTTTGCCAAGTGAGGCTGCGGTCGCTGTTGCGCAGGGTGGAGTTCTGGGCGTCGAGCTGCTTGCGGAGGACTTCGAGAAGGGACTCGGCATCATCGAGCTGCTTCTGGTTGGCGGCACCCACACGGAGCAGGTTGGACACACGATCGCGTTCGCGCCGTGCCTGCACAATCTGTTCCTGAGTGGCGGCTACTTGTTTCAGGATATCGGGCCGCTGGCCTTCCACGGACTTGACACTGGCCTCCAACTGGAGTTTCTTCAGATAGAGTTGGACGGTATCTATAATGCCTACTTCCTGCCCGTCTTTCAGTGTCGTGCCTTCCTCGATGTCGAAACTCAGCAGTCTTCCGGACGCCTCGGCAGAAACGATGACTTCGGTAGCCTCGAACGTTCCCGTCGCATCATATTTCGGAGCACCGCCGGTGCAGGCGGCAAGGAGAAATAAAAAAGGAAATAATTTCAATGATTTCATACTATTTCAAGTTATAAATTACGGATTATAGTCACTAATTGTTCAGCGTATATTTCAGCTGCCAGATGTTCATCAGCAACTGCACCTCATGCAATGCCTTAGTCTGTCGTGCCATACTTTCGTTGGTAATCTCCCGCAGCATATCGGTCACGGTCATTGTCCCGTTCTGTACCTTGGCCTCGGCTGCACGGCGGATATTCCCACGCAGACGGATAATCTCGTCATCATCCACCATCTGGCGGCGCATGGATACAATGCCCGCATCCTGCTGCGTAGCCTGCAGGCGAATGTTGAAAAGGAACACATCCCGGCCGGTCTCTATCTGTTGGCGGGTATTGTCTATCCTGCGGCGGTCGTTCTTCAACGTATACAGACTGCCGAAATTCCAGGACATGCGCACCCCCGCCATGTAATAGGCGTTGAATTCATCTTTCAGCATATTCAACCCCGGATTGCCGTATGCCCCTTGTACAAAAAGGCCGAAACGCGGCATCAACCGGGTGTTCAAGGCTGCCTCCTGCTGGCGGAGTTGCTCTCCCTGCGCATCGTACCAACGAAGTTCGGGACGGTTGTTCATCTGCCGGTCTATGTTTTCTTCGGCAGCCGGTTTCAATAAAACCGTTTCGGAAGAGAGATCCTTGCCCGTAAAGGCAGCAAGCATGCTGAGGTATGCACGACGGGTGGTCTCCAATTCCACACGGTGCTGCCTGGTGTTCAGTTGCTCTACGCTGACTGCATCCAGGTCGCTCGGGGTGGCGATGCCATTGGCTATATAGTCGGCTACCTGCTTGTGGGTTCTGCCCAAATCTTCTTGCAAGAGGCTGTTCTGTTTCAGCTGTTCGTCCAGCAGCAGGATGCCGAAAAAGAGCTGGTTCACCCGGTCAGTCAAGGCATACATGTCTACATGCTGTTTTTCCAGTTCCACTTCCGAGGCGGCACGCGTCAATCGTTTTCTGGAACGTATATCCCCACCATCCCAGAGGGTCTGCTGCACTTCGAGCATCACCTGGTACTGGTCTTTCGAAGCAGTCTTGATGTCGAGATTAGGGATTTCGACCGGTAGCCGGGTGATGTCACTCTGGTACGTGGCCTTGCCGGATAGGGAGAACTGGGGCAAGTAACCTTTTCCGGCATTAGAGAGGTCGTACTCGCGTGCCTTTTCTATCAGTCCATATTGCCTGACCAACGGATAATTGTCCTGCGCCCGGCGCTGACACTCCTCCAACGTGAGCTGGGCATGTGCCAGCATGGCGGCAAGAGAAAGGGTAAAAAAGAAAACGGTTCGTTTCATATCCATTCTGTTTCTTGTTTATTCTACATGGTTTTGTTCTATACACATGCAAAGATAAAGGCATAATCCTATACCCTTACAATCCATTTGTGCGCAAAGATGTTCTAATAGTACGACATTTCGTAGGAAAAGGCAAATAATAGGAACACTTTATTATCTTTGCGGTGGAAATATACATTATTCATAACGGGAAAGATATGGAAAAGAACAAACCGATAAGCGTCGCATTCGAGGACATCCGCAACAATCCGGATTTTATAGAACATTCTGAATACAGATTTATAAATGATGATTTGGGAATGGTTATCAGTTTCTTTGCCATGGGCTCTAGACTATTCCGTACCGGGCAACCTTACCGTGCCAAAGAAGGGAGGATTATACGTATCATGCAGGGCAGTGGCCGGATATCTATCAATCTTATCGAATACGAAGCCACAGCCCATGATATTATTATCATTCCCGACAACTCGCTGATAGAGATACTGGAAATCAGTCCCGACTATGAATTCCAAGTCCTCATGCCTACCGCCCATTTTCTGCCTGTGATACAGAATTCCATTCTTACGGAAGCTTACACACGAAACGGGATTCTCTTTTCATGCAACAACACGGAATGGACACGCATCAGCCACTTTTTCTCTTTATTATGGGACATACTTCATTGTTCGCCTTACCGCCGCGAAACCGTACAGCACTTGATTGTCTCACTTCTCTATAACCTTAAGTATATCCACGAGCACACATGCAAGTCAACTCCGGCACGTCTTTCACGCCAGGAAGAGCTATTCCGCCGCTTCATCGCTTTGGTGAACCAACACAGTAAGCACAAACGCAGCGTCAACTTCTATGCCGACAAGCTATGCCTGACACCGCACTATCTGAGTTCGGTGATACGTGAAACAAGCGGGCAAACCGTGATGCAATGGATTAATCAAGCAGTTATCCTCGAAGCCAAAGTATTGCTGAAACACAGTAATCTACTGGTGTTTCAAATATCAGACGAACTGAACTTTCCCAATCCGTCGTTCTTCTCGAAGTTCTTCAAACGCATGACGGGGATGACACCGGCAGAATACCAGAAACAAATCTGACCTTAAAACAGCTGTACTACACGAGAATTCGGCAATCCATCGCAGGAGTCTGCTTCCAATGCCAGCAGCCCTTGTTTTGCTGCCAGTCCACCGGCATAGCCTATCAGTTGACGGTTGCTGCCCACCACACGATGGCAGGGAATGAATATGGAGAGGGCATTCGCCCCATTGGCAGCCGCTACAGCCCGTACGGCCTTCGGGTTGCCCAACTTTCGGGACAGCTCGCCGTAGGACACCGTTTTCCCGTAAGGAATATTCAGCAACTCCTGCCATACCGTTTTCTGGAAATCCGTCCCTGCCAACAGTAACGGCATGTCGAACGCCGTCCGCTTACGGGCAAAATATTCATCCAACTGAATGATTGCCGTTGAAATAACTTCCGAAGTGCCCTCCTCATAAACGGCATGCAGCGTATTCCGCATCCGCCTGCCGATTTTCTCCTTGCGCTTTTCGCTTACCCAGTCGCACAGACAAAGTTTGTCTCCTAAAGAGCCGAGCATCAACTCGCCATAAGGAGACCGATAATGCTGAATCCGAATTGTTTCCATAAACTTGCTTTTTTGTATATTTGCACTTCCGATGCTTCCGACAAAAATAGATATTTATATCCGGATGTACAAGATAGAACATATTATAATACATTCCGACCTTTTCCATTTGACAGTATCGGGGTATATTTGTAAATATATAAAAACATATGATTAAATAATATACAATGAAACAGTTCTATTGGCTTATAGTAGGCATTTCCCTACTCTCACTGGCTTCCTGCAAGGGAAAGGTCAAGATGGCAAGAGACTGCCAGACAGTGAAAATAGATACAGTTATTTCAGCAGACGAACAGACCTATCTGCAATATCCAGGCAAAGTGAAAGCAGCACAGGATATCAGCCTTGCTTTCAGAGTCAGCGGAACCATCCAGAAAATATATGTGGAGAACGGTGCACGCGTAAGTCAGGGACAACTGCTCGCCGAACTCGACCCGACAGACTATCAGGTGCAGTTGGATGCCACAGAAGCCGAATATAAACAGATAAAGGCGGATGCCAAACGGGTGATGTCACTTTACAAAGACTCCGTCACTACTTCCAGCGCCAACGACAAGGCGGTATATGGATTAAAGCAGATTGCAGCCAAATACCGGCACCACAAGGACCAGCTCAACTACACCAAGCTCTACGCCCCCTTCAACGGCTTTGTACAGAAACGTCTTTTTGAGGCGCACGAAACGATAGGCGCCGGTATGCCTGTTCTCTCCATAATCAGCAGCAGTATGCCCGAAGTGGAAATCAATCTTCCGGCAGCGGAATATATCCGGCGCGGACAGTTCCACAGCTATTACTGTTCATTCGATGTCTATCCAGGCAAGACCTACCGGCTGAAACTGATAAGCATCACTCCCAAAGCCAATGCCAACCAGCTCTATACCGTACGCCTGCAACTGCTTGCCGACAAGCAGCAGCCCGTACCCTCTCCGGGCATGAATACGATGGTTACCATCCAGTACGACGAAGAGAATTCATGCCAACTGTCCGTTCCGAGCGGCGCCGTACTGCAAATAGACGGAAAAGCGCAGGTATTTGTCTACAACCCGTCCGACAACCGGATTACCGCCCGCGAAGTGACCCTCCTTCGCCTGACAAGCAACGGTCGCAGCCTCATCAGCTCCAACCATCTGAAACCGGGCGAACTGGTCGTGTCTTCCGGAGTCCACCACATCAAAGACGGAGAAACCGTAAAACCGCTCGCCGGAACCAGCGGAACAAATATTGGAGGACTATTGTAACCACTAATCCCTAAAAAACTATGGATATAAGTAAATGGGCATTTCAGAACCGTAATCTGATATACTTCCTAGTAGCTGTCCTGCTGCTGGGAGGAGCTTATTCCAGCTATGAGATGAGCAAACTGGAAGATCCGGAAATAAAGGTGAAACTCGCCATGGTAGTGACACCCTATCCGGGAGCCTCGGCTCATCAAGTGGAACTGGAAGTGACGGATGTACTGGAAAAGAGCATCCGCAGCATGGGCCACATAGACAATGTGGAAAGCTACTCCTACAACGACCTTTCACTGATACAGATAGAGTTGACAACAACCACCCGAGACGATGAGGTGGAACAATGCTGGGACATGCTACGCCGCAAAGTGAACGATGCCCGTGCCTCACTGCCCGACGGGGCCGGTACACCTATCGTCAAAGATGATTTCGGGAATGTATATGGTATGTTCTACGCACTGACCGGTGACGGCTTGTCCGACCGGCAATTGTCCGACTATGCGGAACTCGTGAAGCGGGAAATCAGCGACATGGAAGGAATTGACCGGGTGGAACTCTACGGAAAACGCTCCGAGTGCATCAACATCTCCTTGCTGCAAGACCGCATGGCAAATTTGGGTGTGAAACCAGCTGAGGTGCTTGCCACCCTGAACGGGCAGAACAAGACCACTTACAGCGGCTATTACGACAATGGTGACCACCGCATCCGTGTAACTGTAAGCGACAAATTCAAGACTGTGGAGGACATCGGCAACATGCTTATACAAGGACATGACGACGACCAGCTCCGCATGCGCGACATCGCACAGATAGAAAAAGGATACGAAGAGCCTACCCGCAACGAAATGTTCTTCGACAGCGAACGGGCACAAGGTATCCTGATTGCCGCCTCCAGCGGAACAGACATTGTGAAAGTAGGCGCTGAAGTAGAAAAGAGGTTAGCACAGCTCAAAGAAACCCGTCTGCCTGCAGGCGTAGACTGCCATAAGGTTTTCTACCAGCCGGAACGCGTCGGCGCTTCATTGGGGACATTCATCATCAACCTGATAGAGTCTGTCATCATCGTAGTGCTCATTCTGATGGTGGCTATGGGATTCAAAAGTGGGGTCATTATCGGAATCAGTCTGGTGGTCACCGTCTTCGGTTCATTTATGTTTCTATATACGGCAGGCGGAACAATGCAGCGTGTATCACTGGCCGCATTTGTCCTCGCAATGGGTATGTTGGTAGACAATGCCATCGTCATCATTGACGGCATACTGGTAGACCTGAAAGCCGGAAAAAAACGGATGGAAGCCATGACAGCCATAGGGAGACAGACAGCCATGCCGCTGCTGGGAGCTACGCTGATAGCCATCATAGCTTTTCTGCCCATCTTCATGTCGCCCGACACGGCAGGGGTCTACACACGTGACCTTTTCATCGTCCTGGCAGTGTCTTTGCTGTTAAGCTGGGTACTGGCGTTGGTTCATGTACCACTGATGGCCAATCGGTATCTGCATCCTGCCGTCGAAACCAACGCCACAGGAGCGAGAGAATACAAAGGACGCACTTATGCTGTCTTGCGCGCCGCCCTGCGGATGGGACTGGCACACCGCTGGAGCTTTGTGTTGACAATGCTCGTCCTGCTCGGACTGTCTGCCTTCGGCTACCAGTACATGCGCCAGGGATTCTTCCCCGACATGGTTTACGACCAACTATATATGGAATATAAACTGCCCGAAGGCAATAACTCCACACAAGTGGTTCAAGACCTCCGGGAGATAGAAACATACCTGAAAACACGCAAGGAAGTGACGCACGTCACCACTTCCATAGGCGGTACACCGGGACGCTACAATCTGGTAAGGAGCATCGCCAACCCGTCTTTGGCATACGGCGAACTGATTATAGATTTCACTTCTCCCGAAGAGCTGGTAGACAACATGGACGAGATACAAAGTTACCTGACGCATCATTATCCCAATGCCTACGTCAAGATGAAGCGCTACAACCTGATGTTCAAAAAATATCCTATCGAAGTCCAGTTCATGGGACCGGACCCTGCCGTACTGCACCGGTTGGCAGACAGCGCCCGCAGTATCATGGAAAACACACCGGAGATATGCCTCATCACCACCGATTGGGAACCGCAGGTTCCGGTACTCTCCATCGAGTACGACCAAGCCGCCGCCCGTACTTTGGGGTTGAGCCGCAATGACGTAAGCTTGTCACTGCTCTCGGCCAATGGAGGTATCCCCATCGGATTCTTCTACGAAGGCATCCATCGGGACAATATCTACCTGAAATGCCTGGACGAGGAAGGACAACCGATAGAGGACCTCTCCAATACGCAAGTGTTCTCCTCGCTGCCATCGCTGAACGGACTGCTGAACGAAGAAACAATGGTAAAGCTGAAAGCCGGTACCCTCTCCAAAGAAGAGCTGGTGGAAAGTCTGATGGGCAGCACTCCACTGAAACAAATCAGCAAAAGTATCGACATACGCTGGGAAGACCCGGTAGTGCCGCGCTACAACGGACAACGGAGCCAACGCGTGCAATGCTCTCCCACACCGGGTATAGAGACGGAAAAGGCAAGGCAGGCCATCGCACGGCAGATTGAAAGGATAGAGCTTCCCGAGGGATACACACTGCAGTGGCAGGGTGAGAAAAGCGCCAGTGACCAGTCCATGAAGTATCTGTTCAAGAACTTCCCACTGGCCATCATCCTGATGATTGCCATTCTGATCATGCTGTTCAAGGATTACCGTAAACCGCTTATCATCTTCTGCTGCATTCCGATGGTTGTGGTAGGCGTGGCAGCAGTGATGCTGCTTACGGGAAAGACATTCAATTTCGTGGCAATCGTAGGGACACTGGGATTGATAGGGATGCTCATCAAGAACGGCATCGTACTGATGGATGAAATAACCTTGCAGATTAATCAGGGAGTGGAACCGATGAAAGCCTTGATAGACAGTTCACAGAGTCGTTTGCGCCCGGTATCTATGGCGGCGCTGACTACAATTCTGGGCATGATACCGTTACTGCCCGATGCCATGTTCGGCTCGCTGGCAGCTTCCATTATGGGCGGGCTGACATTCGGCACACTGATAACGTTGCTGTTCATACCGGTACTGTATGCGTTGTTTTTCCATATTAATACACAAGACTGACAAGGAGACAAGGGAAAAAAAGACGGCACATTTTTTCTTCTCTCCCTTGTCCTTCTGTTTTTCTGTCCGAAAAATATTTATCATTTATATTCCGCCCACGACTTGATGGTCAAATCATCCGGCGTCATCGTGCAGAATGCATTGATGAACGCACTTGCCAGACGGGCATTCGTTATCAAAGGAATATTGAGGTCGATGGCGGCACGGCGTATCTTGTAGCCGTTATCCAACTCGCCTGCGGTGAGGTTCTTCGGAATATTGACCACCATGTCTATCTCCTTGCGGTGCAGCATGTCAAGTGCCTGCGGCTGGCGTTCGGGTTCGCTGGGCCAGTAGACGCGCGTATTCTCCACACCGTTCTCCGTAAGGAAGTTGCTGGAACCACCCGTGGCAAATATCTTATACCCCTTCTTCTGAAGCATACGCGCGGCAGAAAGCATGTCCACTTTCTGCTTCGGAGTACCGGTAGAAAGCAGGATGTTCTTCTCCGGAATGCGGTAGCCCACGGAGAGCATCGCCTTGAGAATGGCGCAGGAAGTATCGCTGCCGATGCAACCCACCTCGCCCGTGCTTGCCATATCCACACCCAGTACCGGGTCGGCCTTCTGCAGACGGTTGAAGGAGAACTGGCTCGCCTTGATGCCTACATAATCCAAATCGAACAGATTCTTGTCCGGCTTCTGTACCGGAATGCCGAGCATCACCTTCGTGGCAAGTTCAATAAGGTTTATCTTCAGCACCTTGCTGACAAACGGAAACGAACGGCTGGCGCGGAGGTTGCACTCAATCACCTTGATGTCGTTCTCGCGTGCCAGATACTGGATATTGAACGGACCGGAGATGTTCAGCTCACGGGCAATCTCGCGGCTGATGCGCTTGATGCGGCGCACCGTCTCCACATACAACTTTTGTGGCGGGAACTGGATAGTGGCGTCACCGGAATGCACTCCGGCAAACTCGATATGCTCACTGATGGCGTACGCGATAATCTCTCCATCTTGCGCCACAGCATCCATCTCCACCTCCTTGGCATGCTCAATGAACTGGCTCACCACTACGGGATGTTTCTTGCTGACATTCGCCGCCAGCTTCAGGAAGCGTTCCAGCTCCTCCCGGTTGGAACAGACGTTCATCGCAGCGCCGGACAATACGTAGGAAGGACGGACCAATACCGGGAAGCCCACCTTATCCACAAAGGCGTTGATGTCCTCCAGGGAGGTCAGCGCCCGCCATTCGGGTTGGTCTACACCAATGCGGTCGAGCATGGCGGAGAACTTGTCACGGTCTTCGGCATTGTCGATGCTCCTGGCGCTTGTGCCGAGAATAGGTACCTTCTGCGCATCGAGGCGCAGGGCAAGGTTATTCGGTATCTGACCACCGGTAGAGACAATCACCCCGTGGGGATTCTCCAGTTCGAGAATATCCATCACACGCTCGAAGGTGAGCTCGTCGAAGTAAAGACGGTCGCACATGTCATAGTCCGTAGACACGGTTTCGGGGTTGTAGTTTATCATGACACTGCGGTAGCCTTCCTGACGGATGGTGTTCAGGGCCTGCACGCCGCACCAGTCGAACTCTACGGAAGAACCGATGCGGTAGGCGCCGGAGCCCAATACGACAATGGACTTGCGGTCGCCGAGGTAACGGACATCATTTGCCGTGCCGCTATACGTCAGGTAGAGATAGTTGGTCTGTGCGGGATATTCGGCGGCAAGGGTATCTATCTGCTTCACTACGGGCAGAATGCCTGCACTCTTGCGGAAATTGCGGACGGCAAGGATGGCTTCTTCGCCGTCCATTGCTTGTTCCAAGCCGAGGGCACGGGCTATCTGAAAATCAGAGAAGCCTTGTACTTTAGCTTTACGCAATAAGTCCACGGGAATCATTGGCAACTCTCCATCAGCCATAAAAGAGTGCAGTTCCCTGCTGGTATCCATGATGTTCATCAGCTTCTCCAGGAACCAACGGTCTATCTTGGTCAATGCGTGCACCTGATCCACCGTATACCCGGCACGGAAGGCTTTGGAGATGACAAAGATACGTTTGTCGGTAGGTTCGCGCAGAGCCTTGTCCAAATCGGCAATCACCAGTTCCTTGTTCTCCACAAAGCCGTGCATGCCCTGGCCTATCATGCGAAGCCCCTTCTGGATGGCTTCTTCGAAAGTACGGCCGATAGCCATCACCTCTCCTACCGACTTCATGCTCGAACCCAGCTCTTTGTCCACTCCATGGAACTTGCCCAAATCCCAACGCGGTATCTTGCAGACCACATAGTCCAGGGCGGGTTCGAAGAAAGCGCTTGTGGTCTTCGTTACAGAGTTGTTCAAGTCGAACAAGCCATAGCCCAAGCCGAGTTTTGCCGCTACAAAGGCAAGCGGATAACCCGTTGCTTTAGAGGCCAATGCAGACGAACGGCTCAAGCGTGCATTCACCTCGATTACCCGGTAGTCCTCGCTCATCGGGTCATAGGCATACTGCACGTTACACTCTCCCACAATACCGATGTGACGGATAATGCGGATAGCGAGTTCACGCAATTTATGATAGTCCGTATTGCTCAACGTCTGTGACGGGGCAATAACGATGGACTCGCCCGTATGGATGCCCAGGGGGTCGAAGTTCTCCATGTTACAGACCGTGATGCAGTTGTCGAAGCGGTCGCGCACCACCTCGTATTCCACTTCCTTCCATCCCTTCAGCGATTTTTCCACCAACACCTGCGGGGAGAAGGAGAAGGCTTTCTCTACCAGCACATTCAGCTCTTCTTCATTGTCGCAGAAGCCCGAACCCAGTCCGCCAAGCGCGTATGCGGCACGGACAATGACCGGATATCCCAGTTCCCGGGCTGCGCGACGGGCATCTGCCGCATTCTCCACAGCTTCGCTCTTGATGGTCTTTACATCAATCTCATTCAGTTTCTGCACAAAGATTTCACGGTCCTCCGTGTCAATGATAGCCTGTACGGGAGTGCCGAGAACCGTCACGCCGTACTTCTCGAAAATCTTGTCCTTGTAGAGGGAAACACCGCAGTTCAGTGCCGTCTGTCCGCCAAAAGCAAGCATGATTCCGTCTGGGCGCTCCTTCTCTATCACCTTCTCCACGAAGTAAGGAGTGACGGGCAGGAAGTAAATCTGGTCGGCAACGCCCTCCGAGGTCTGTACCGTGGCAATGTTCGGATTGATGAGAACCGTGTAGATACCTTCCTCCTTCAATGCCTTGAGCGCCTGCGAACCGGAGTAGTCAAACTCTCCTGCCTCACCGATTTTCAGTGCACCGGAGCCAAGCAGCAGGACTTTCTTTATATTGTTTTCTTTCATTTGCATATCTGTTTATTAAAAATGTAATAGTAGTAATAAAACCTTATCTTTCTCTTACCTTACACAATCAGTCACTAATTGAATGACATTCAGTATAGGACTGAAAGGTATTCACTCTGGGACTGAATGACATTCAGTATGGGACTCATTACACCGTCTTTTACATACTGATTATCAATAGATTACGAACATAACCATTCTTGATAAAATTCTCTTACTAAAGCAACTTCACAAAGTCATCAAAAAGAAACTCCGTATCCGTCGGCCCGCTGGCAGCTTCGGGATGAAACTGTGCAGAGAACCAGGGATTGCATTTGTGGCGGATTCCTTCATTAGAACCATCGTTCATATTGATGAAAAGCGGTTCCCAGTCTTCTGTCAGCGTGTTGTTGTCTACAGCATACCCATGATTCTGTGAGGTGATGAAGCAACGTTCCGTACCCACCATGCGCACCGGTTGGTTATGGCTGCGGTGGCCGTATTTCAATTTGTATATCTTGGCGCCCCCAGCTTTGGAAAGCAACTGGTTTCCCATACATATGCCGAAGATGGGCAGTTTCTCGTTCTGCATTGCCTTGCGGATATGCTGCACGGCAGCATCGCAGGTATCAGGGTCACCGGGACCGTTGGAGATGAACAACCCGTCGAACTCCATTCCAGTATAATCATAGTCCCAAGGAACGCGAATCACTTCCACGTCACGTTTCAGCAGGCAGCGGATGATGTTATGCTTGACGCCGCAATCCACAAGAAGCACTTTCTTCTTACCAGTTCCTTCGTTGTAACGGATAACCTCCTTGCAGCTGACTTTATCCACATAATTCACATCGGCATAAGAAGCCTCAGGCATTTCATCCGATTCATCATCAAAGGCGATACGTCCCATCATCACCCCATGCTCGCGAAGCACCTTTGTCAGTTCGCGGGTATCGATGCCCGTGATGCCCAGAATCTGTTCGCGTTTCAGCCAGTCGCCAAGGCTTTCTATGGCATTCCAATGGCTATAATTTTCACTATAATCGCTTACAATAATGGCTTCGGCATGGATATGCTCGCTCTCCATAAAAGTGGCAAGCCCATTCGGTTCGAGAGTAAAAGGCGGCACACCGTAATTGCCCACCAACGGATAGGTGAGCGTCATCAGCTGTCCGGCATACGAAGGGTCGGTCAAGCTTTCGGGATAACCCGTCATGGCTGTATTGAAGACCACCTCTCCCGCTACCGGTTTTTCAAAGCCGAACGACTTGCCGTGGAAGCGGCTCCCGTCGTCGAGGATTAGAGTTACATTTCTCATTGATTCAATTAAAATTGATAAACTTGTTCTATATAATCAATAAATGCCTTATTCAGCAGCTTCACACCGCCCGGCGTAGGATAATCGCCGCTGAAGTACCAGTCACCCGGATGCTTGGGGCAGGCCTCATGCAGCCCCTCGAGAGGCTGGTAGACGATCTGCACTTTGGCTTTCGTTCCTTTCGGAGTGAGAAGCTCCACCATCTTGGCAGAGATTTCCTCGTCAGTGAAAGGAGCATAAATCTCCTTCACGTAATTCACCATCTGTTCTTTGGGCAGGCCTACCTGCTCCTTGGACTTGCGGTAGGCGGCGGCAATTACATCGCGCATCTCACGCTCCTTCAGCAGTTCCACAGCAGCTTTGAAGGCGATGAATTCACTCATCTTAGCCATATCGATGCCATAGTAGTCGGGATAGCGCACCTGCGGTGAAGAGCTTACAATGACTATCTTCTTCGGCCCCAGACGGTCAAGGATACCAATGATGCTCTGCTTCAGGGTGGTTCCGCGCACTATCGAGTCGTCGATGATGACCAGATTATCCACTCCCGGAACAAGGCTTCCGTAAGTGATGTCGTACACATGGGCGGCAAGGTCGTTCCGGCTGTTTCCTTCGGCAATGAAGGTACGCAGCTTGATGTCCTTGATTGCCACTTTCTCGCTCCGTATGCGCCGCGACAAGATATGCTCCAGCTCGTCGTGGCTGGGACTATGCCCCAAGGCGGCAATCTGCTGCACCTTCTCCTCGTTGAGGTAGTCGTCCAGTCCCTGCAACATGCCGTAGAAGGCGACTTCCGCCGTATTGGGTATGAAGGAGAAGACAGTATGGTCCACATCGTTGTCAATGGCTTTCAATATGTTGGGTACAAGTTTCTCACCCAATAGTTTACGTTCCCGGTAAATGTCCACATCACTGCCCCGGCTGAAGTAGATGCGCTCGAAGGAACAAGGCTTCACCTCGCGCGGCTTATTGATTTGCACGGTGCGCACCTTGCCGGCCTTGTTGATAAACATGGCTTGTCCGGGTTGCAGCTCCCTGATGGAGCCGGCAGGGACATTAAGGGCTGTCTGTATCACGGGACGTTCACTGGCAAGCACCGCTATTTCGTCGTCTTGATACCAGAAGGCTGTACGGATGCCCCACGGGTCGCGTACGGCAAAAGTCTCTCCGCTTCCGGTAAGTCCGCACATCACGTATCCCCCGTCCCACTCCTTACTCGAAGTGCGTAGCACGTTGGCAAGGTCGATGTGGTCTTCTATATAATGGGTGATGTCCATACCTGCCAGCCCTTCCGCTTCGGCAAGGTTGAAGAGGCGCTCCACTTCGCGATCAAGGCGGTGTCCCAACTGCTCCAGCATGATGTAGGTATCGGCATATTTGCGCGGATGCTGACCGATGGCGGTAATGCGTGCAAAGATTTCATCCACATTCGTCATGTTGAAGTTGCCGCAAAGGGCAAGGTTCTTGGCACGCCAGTTGTTTCTCCGGAGGAACGGGTGCACGTACGAGATGCCGGACTTTCCGGTAGTGGAGTAACGCAGGTGTCCCATATAGACCTCCCCTGCAAAGGGCAGCACACGCTTGGCATATTCCGCATCGTGCAGCTGTTCCTTGGCCAAGTCCTTGAAGTTGCCCTGCACCGTACCGAAAATTTCGGTAATGGCGCCCGAACCGAGCGCACGTTCACGGAACATATATTCCTCACCGGGATTGGCTTCCAGTTTCACGCAGGCCAGTCCGGCACCTTCCTGCCCACGGTTGTGTTGTTTCTCCATCAGGAGATAGAGCTTGTTGAGTCCGTACATCCATGTTCCGTACTTCTCTTCATAGTACTCCAAAGGTTTCAGCAGGCGTATCATGGCGACGCCGCATTCATGCTTCAGTTGTTCCATCTATTTATTTACTATTTACCATTTACAATGTACAATTTTAAGTGTGCAATTTTCTTTTCCTTATTATAGCATACAATTACCATTTACATTTACCCCTCCCAAGCGCAGCCCCATTGTACATTGTAAATGGTAAATTGTACATGTCCTCATTCTACAGTCACCGACTTAGCAAGGTTCCTCGGCTGGTCCACATCCATTCCCTTGCACACGGCAATGTGATAGGCAAGCAGTTGCAAAGGTACCGTAGTTATTAACGGATCAAGGCACTCCATTGTTTCGGGAAGCTCGATACAAGTGTCGGCTATTTTACTGATGACCGTATCTCCCTTTGTCACAATGGCGATAACCCTGCCTTTACGCGCCTTTATTTCCTGGATATTGCTCAGCACCTTTTCATAAAGCCCATTCCGGGTGGCAATGACCACTACCGGCATTTCGGCATCCACCAGAGCAATGGGGCCGTGCTTCATTTCGGCGGCAGGATAGCCTTCGGCATGGATATACGAAATCTCCTTCAACTTCAAGGCGCCTTCCAAGGCTACGGGATAACTGTATCCGCGTCCCAGATAGATAAAGTTGTGTGCATAGGTGAATATCTTGGAAAGTTCCGCTATGCGGTCGTTCAATTTCAAGACCTCTTCCATCTTGTCGGGAATATGCCCCAGCTCCTTGACAATTGCCAGGTATTGCCCTTCGTCCATCGTCTTTTTCTCTTTGGCAAGTGTCAGGGCCAGCATGGTAAGCACCGTTACCTGCCCCGTGAAGGCTTTGGTGGATGCCACCCCTATTTCCGGTCCCACGTGGATATAGGAACCCGTGTGCGTGGCACGGGGAATGCTGGAACCGACGGCATTGCAGATGCCGTATATAAATGCCCCACAGCTTTTGGCAAGCTCCACGGCGGCCAGCGTATCGGCCGTTTCTCCGCTTTGCGAGATGGCAATCACCACATCGTTGCTGTCAATCACCGGGTCGCGGTAACGGAACTCACTGGCATACTCCACCTCTACCGGAATACGGCAGAAGCTTTCAATCAAATGCTTGCCGATGAGGGCGGCATGCCATGACGTACCGCATGCCACGATGACGAAGCGTTTGGCCGCCAGCAGACGTTTCTTATAATCAATCACTGCAGAAAGAACCACGTTCGTACCCTCCACATTGATACGCCCGCGCATGCAGTCGTGAATGCAGCCGGGCTGTTCGAAGATTTCCTTCAGCATGAAGTGCGGATAGCCTCCCTTCTCCAGCTGGCCGAGATTGAGCGCTACCGTCTTTACCTCGTGCGGGCATTCCACATTCTTCAGGTTAACAACCTTCAACTTCTCTCCCCGGCAGATGAGGGCAATCTCTTCGTCTTCCAGATACACCACCTTATCTGTGTATTCCACAATCGGCGTGGCATCCGAAGCCAGGAAAAACTCTCCTTCACCGATGCCCACCACCAGCGGACTGCTCTTGCGTGCAGCGATTATCCCATCCGGATTGTCCTTGTCGAGCACCGCAATGGCATACGCCCCAATCACTTCCTGCAAGGCAAGTTGCACCGCCGTCAGTAAGTCAATATGGTTTGTCACCTGAATGTATTCAATGAGCTGTACAAGCACCTCGGTATCAGTGCTGCTTTTAAATACATAACCTTTGGCTTGAAGTTTTTCTTTAAGGACGGCGTAGTTTTCAATAATGCCGTTATGGATGAGGGCGAGGCGTTCGGAAGAGGAATAATGGGGATGGGCATTGACGGAACAAGGTTCTCCATGAGTGGCCCAACGTGTATGTGCAATACCAATGTTACCGGAAATATCTTTTTGAGCAACGAAAGTTTCAAGTTCCGAAACCTTACCTTTCGCTTTGTACACGTTCAACTGTCGGTTATCACTGATTAATGCTACCCCTGCACTATCATATCCACGGTACTCCAACCGCTTCAGACCCTTGATAAGAATGGGGTAGGCTTTCCTTTGACCTATATAGCCTACTATTCCACACATAATGTATCAGTATTTGATTTTGCGCTGCAAATATACATATTCTTAAGAACATAAAGTTAATCTTTCCAGTATTTATTTATCAAAAGAATAGAAAAAAGTTGTTTTTATATCAAAAAGTTAAAGAAAGTATTATTTTGAAAGCAAAAGGCTTAATTTACAAATCCAAATCAAACCGTCTGATTTTGATTTAGGATTAAAAGAAAACAGAGGGTGTTTTCTATCAATTCATAACTTCATCTTCTATCGCAGGAATTTTGCAAGAAAGAAGGCAGGAATACATATTAACATTTTGTAATTAATACCATATATTTGCCAAACATTTTGAAACCATAAACAATATTATACAGCAATAAAGAAAGTTTATAATCATGAAACAAGAACTTTTTAACAACAAAACAAAAGTAGAGGATTACCAGCGACAGCCCAAACAGTTGGGCTTGTATGAGGCATCCCACGAGCACGATGCCTGCGG
Organism: Bacteroides sp. AF25-5LB; assembly: GCF_003602965.1. Classification (NCBI taxonomy): domain Bacteria; kingdom Pseudomonadati; phylum Bacteroidota; class Bacteroidia; order Bacteroidales; family Bacteroidaceae; genus Bacteroides; species Bacteroides sp. AF25-5LB. The sequence goes on along the minus strand of NZ_QTMC01000005.1, from coordinate 102,898 downwards.
AGTAGGCATGCTGGTCAATATCCAGGGAGGAAAATCACATGAACTGGTAGAATCGGCATTGAAGGTACTGGAAAACATGCGCCACCGTGGAGCGGAAGGGGCGGACAACAAAACCGGAGACGGCGCCGGCATCATGCTGCAGATACCGCACGAATTCATTCTGTTGCAAGGCATCCCCGTTCCCGAGAAGGGGAAATACGGTACCGGCCTGCTTTTCCTTCCCAAAGACGGAAAAGACCAGGCTGCCATCTTGAGCGTCATTATCGAAGAGATTGAAAAGGATGGATTGACCCTGATGCATTTGCGCAATGTGCCCACTTGCCCCGAAATATTGGGAGAAGCGGCTCTTGCCAACGAACCGGACATCAAGCAAATCTTCATCACCGGATTTACGGAAAGCGAAACCGCTGACCGCCGACTCTATATAATAAGGAAAAGGATAGAGAACAGAATACGCAAGTCGGACATCCCCACCCGCGAGGATTTCTACATCGTCTCGCTCTCTACGAAGAATATCGTCTACAAAGGCATGCTCTCTTCCTTACAGTTACGCAACTACTTCCCCGACCTCACCAACAGCTACTTCACCAGCGGACTGGCATTGGTGCACTCCCGTTTCAGCACCAACACTTTCCCCACCTGGGGACTGGCACAGCCCTTCCGCCTGCTGGCACACAACGGCGAAATCAATACCATCCGTGGCAACCGCGGCTGGATGGAAGCCCGTGAGAGCGTACTCTCCTCTCCCGCCCTGGGAGACATCCGGGAGATACGCCCCATCGTGCAACCGGGCATGAGCGACAGTGCCTCACTGGACAATGTGCTCGAGTTTCTCCTCATGTCAGGCCTGAGCCTGCCGCACGCCATGGCCATGCTCGTGCCGGAATCTTTCAACGAAAAGAATCCCATCAGCGAAGATTTGAAAGCTTTCTATGAATACCACTCCATCCTAATGGAGCCGTGGGACGGACCGGCGGCACTGCTTTTCAGCGACGGGCGCTATGCAGGCGGCATGCTCGACAGAAACGGACTGCGCCCTGCACGCTACCTGATTACGCAGGGCGGCATGATGGTAGTGGCCAGCGAAGTCGGCGTGATGGATTTCGAGCCGGGAGACATCAAGGAAAAAGGACGCCTGCAACCGGGCAAGATACTGCTTATAGACACCGAGAAAGGCGAAATATATTATGACGGCGAACTGAAGAAACAACTTGCCGAAGCCAAACCATACCGCACTTGGCTGGCCGGCAACCGCATCGAGCTGGACGAACTGAAAAGCGGCCGCAAAGTCTCCCATAGCGTGGAGAACTACGACAGCATGCTGCGCATCTTCGGCTACTCCAAAGAAGACATGGAACGGCTGATTGTCCCGATGTGTACCACCGGTGCCGAACCCATCAACTCCATGGGCAATGACACCCCGCTGGCAGTACTCTCGGACAAGCCGCAACTACTGTACAACTATTTCCGCCAGCAGTTTGCCCAAGTCACCAACCCTCCTATCGACCCGATACGCGAAGAACTGGTAATGTCGCTGACCGAGTACATCGGAGCCGTAGGCATGAACATACTGACACCCAGCGAAAACCATTGCAAGATGGTGAGGTTGAACCATCCCATCCTGAATAACGCCCAGCTGGATATTCTCTGCAACATCCGGTACAAAGGCTTCAAGACCGTGAAACTGCCCCTGCTCTTCGAAGTGGCAAAAGGGTGCCAGGGATTGCAGGAAGCATTGGCAACCCTCTGCAAGCAGGCAGAAGAATCCGTCAACGAAGGGGTGAACTACATTGTGCTTTCCGACCGCGACGTAGACGCCGACCATGCCGCCATTCCGTCACTGCTTGCCGTGTCGGCGGTACACCACCATCTTATCTCCGTGGGCAAACGGGTGCAGACGGCACTGATTGTAGAAAGCGGCGAAATCCGCGAAGTGATGCACGCCGCACTGCTGCTGGGCTTCGGAGCCAGCGCACTGAATCCGTATATGGCTTTTGCCGTCATCGACAAACTGGTGAACGAAAAGGAAATACAGCTTGACTACGCCACTGCCGAAAAAAAATATATCAAGTCCGTCTGCAAAGGCTTGTTCAAGATTATGAGCAAGATGGGCATCAGCACCATCCGTTCTTACCGGGGCGCGAAGATTTTCGAGGCCGTAGGACTGAGCGAGGAGTTGAGCAATGCCTACTTCGGCGGCCTGAGTTCACGCATCGGAGGCATACGCCTGGATGAAGTGGCACGTGACGCCATCGCCTTCCATAAGGAAGGGATGGAGATTATTAAAAAGAAGGGGGAAGCGGAGCTATTGCCGAACCGTGGACTGTATGCCTTCCGCAAGGATGGTGAGAAGCACGCCTGGAACCCGGAAACCATCAGCACACTGCAACTTGCCACACGCCTGGGAAGTTATAAGAAATTCAAGGAGTTCACTGCCATGGTAGACAGTAAGGAAGCTCCCATCTTCCTGCGCGATTTCCTCGACTTCCGCCGCGCTCCTATCAGCATAGACCGGGTGGAACCGGTAGAAAGCATCGTACAGCGCTTTGTCACCGGCGCCATGTCCTACGGTTCCATCAGCCGCGAGGCCCACGAAGCCATGGCTATTGCCATGAACAAGCTGCATGGCCGGAGCAATACGGGCGAAGGAGGCGAAGACCGGGCACGCTTCATGCCGCGCGAAGACGGCACCAGTCTGCGCAGCGCCATCAAGCAGGTGGCCTCAGGACGTTTCGGTGTCACCGCAGAATATCTGGTGAATGCGGACGAAATACAGATAAAGATTGCCCAAGGCGCCAAGCCAGGCGAAGGTGGGCAGCTGCCGGGCTTCAAAGTAGATGAAGTGATTGCCAAGACACGCCACTCCATTCCGGGCATCTCTCTGATTTCCCCCCCGCCCCACCACGACATTTACTCCATCGAAGACCTGGCACAGCTCATCTTCGACCTGAAGAACGTGAACCCACGGGCAAAAATCAGCGTGAAGCTGGTGGCAGAAAGCGGTGTGGGCACCATTGCCGCCGGTGTGGCAAAGGCAAAGGCCGATTTGATAGTCATCTCGGGTGCAGAAGGCGGTACGGGAGCTTCTCCTGCATCATCCATCCGCTATGCAGGTATCTCGCCCGAACTCGGTTTGAGCGAAACGCAGCAGACACTGGTGCTGAACAGCCTGCGCGGGCAAGTGATGTTGCAAGTGGACGGACAACTCAAAACAGGCCGCGACATCATACTGATGGCAATGCTCGGAGCCGAGGAATTCGGTTTCGCCACCAGCGCCCTGATTGTACTGGGTTGCGTAATGATGCGCAAATGCCACCAGAACACCTGCCCCGTAGGGGTGGCGACACAGAACAAAGAACTGCGCAAGCGCTTCCGCGGACGCAGCGAGTATCTGGTGAACTTCTTCACGTTCCTGGCGCAGGAAGTACGCGAATACCTGGCGGAAATCGGTGTGGAACGCCTGGACGACATCATTGGACGCACAGACCTTATCGTCCGCAAGCCGGATGATGGAATCAGGAAACATCAGTTGATAAGCTTTGACAAACTACTGGCACGCGTGGATAATGAAGCCGCTATCCGCCACGTCACCGACCAGCAGCACGGCATCGACCATGTGAAAGATGTGGAGATACTGCATGCCGCCGCCCAAGCCGTAGAGAGCCGAAAGGAAGTCTCGCTGGAATACACCATCGCCAATACCGACCGTGCCTGCGGCGCCATGCTCTCCGGTGTCATTGCCGCAAAGTACGGAGAAAAAGGGCTGCCCGAACATACGCTGAACGTGAAGTTCAAAGGCTCTGCCGGACAGAGCTTCGGGGCATTCCTTGTCCCGGGTGTCAACTTCAAGCTTGAGGGTGAAGCCAACGATTATCTGGGCAAAGGTCTGAGTGGCGGACGCATCGCCGTCCTGCCCCCGGTACGGAGCAACTTCGAGGCAGAGAAGAACACGATTGCAGGCAACACCCTGCTTTATGGCGCCACAAGCGGCGAGGTTTACATCAACGGCCGTGCAGGTGAGCGCTTTGCCGTCCGCAACTCCGGTGCCACAGCCGTAGTGGAGGGTGTAGGCGACCACTGCTGCGAGTATATGACCGGCGGGCGCGTGGTAGTACTCGGACAGACGGGACGCAACTTTGCCGCAGGCATGTCCGGCGGTGTGGCCTACGTATGGAACCGGGACGGCAACTTCGACTATTTCTGCAATATGGAAATGGTAGAACTGAGCCTCATCGAAGAGGCCTCCTACCGCAAGGAACTGCACGAGCTCATCCGCCAGCACTACCTGTACACCGGTTCCAAACTGGCACGCACCATGCTCGATGACTGGCCACGCTATGCCGACCAGTTCATCCAGGTAGTCCCTATCGAATACAAAAAAGTGCTGCAAGAGGAGCAGATGCAGAAATTGCAACAGAAGATTGCAGAAATGCAACGCGATTATTGAATCGCGAATTAATAATGAAAGAATGAAAGACTGAGGAAATTCCCCTTTCATTCTTTAATTCTTTAACTTTTTAATTTGTTCATCATGGGAGATCCAAAAGCATTCCTCAATATCCCCCGCCAAGAGGCGGGTTACCGTCCGATACACGAACGTATCACAGACTTCAGCCAAGTGGAACAGACACTGAACAGCCACGACCGCAAGCTCCAGGCCTCGCGCTGTATGGACTGCGGCGTACCCTTCTGCCACTGGGCATGTCCGCTGGGCAATAAAGACCCGGAATTCCAAGACGCGCTCTACCGGGGCAAATGGCGCGAAGCCTATCAAATACTGAACAGTACGAATGATTTTCCGGAATTTACGGGACGCATCTGCCCTGCACTTTGCGAGAAGTCGTGCGTACTGAAACTCTCGTGCAACGAACCGGTCACTATCCGCGAGAACGAAGCCGCCATTGCCGAAGCTGCCTTTCGCGAGGGTTACATCACACCGTGCAAGCCCGAACGTAACGGAAAGAAGGTAGCCGTCATCGGCGCCGGCCCTGCCGGATTGAGTGTCGCCGTACAGCTGAACGCCAAAGGTTACGAAGTTACCCTATTCGACAGCAAACCGATGCCGGGAGGACTGCTGCGCTATGGCATCCCCAACTTCAAACTGGACAAAGCCGTCATCGACCGCCGCATGAAAATCCTCGAGGCCGAAGGAATCTTGTTCGAGATGGGAGTCCATGTCGATGTGCAGAAACTGCCCGCCGGATTCGATGCTTACGCCATTTGTACCGGTACGCCCACCGCCCGCGACCTCTCCATTCCGGGCCGGGAGCTGAAAGGCATCTACTTTGCCCTCGACATGCTGGCACAGCAGAACCATATTCTGGATGGAGACACCTTCCCGAAAGACCAACTCGTCAACGCCCGCGGCAAACGGGTACTCGTCATCGGCGGTGGCGATACCGGGTCCGACTGTATAGGCACCAGCATCCGCCAGGGAGCCGTCAGCGTAACCCAGATTGAAATTATGCCCCAACCGCCCATAGGACACAACCCGGATACTCCCTGGCCGCAATGGCCCGTCGTACTGAAAACCACCAGCAGCCACGAAGAAGGCTGTACCCGTCAATGGTCCCTCGCCTCTACCCGGTTCATCGGGAAGAATGGCAAGGTATGCGGTGTGGAAGTGGAAGAAGTGGAGTGGCTTCCGACAACAGACGGTGGCCGTCCCACCATGAAACCTACGGGCAAGAAAGAGGTCATCGAAGCCGATATGGTGCTTCTTGCCATGGGTTTCCTCAAGCCCGAGCAACCGAAGTTTGCAGAGAACGTATTCGTGGCAGGCGATGCCGCCCACGGCGCCAGCCTCGTGGTACGTGCCTTGGCCGACGGACGACGAGTGGCAACAGAGATAGACCGTTACCTCGAACCTCTAAAAGAAAACAAGAAATGATTTTCCTTTCTTTAATTTTTAACCTTTAATTTTTAATTCTCATGTGTGGAATAGCAGGAATCTTCAACATACAGTCTCAAACTCCTAAGTTGAGAAACAAAGCGCTACGGATGGCGCAGAAAATCCGTCATCGCGGACCGGACTGGAGTGGTATCTACGTAGGCGGCTCCGCCATCCTCGCCCACGAACGCCTCTCCATTGTCGACCCGGAATCCGGTGGACAACCCTTATATTCACCCGACCGCAAACAGGTGCTTGCCGTCAATGGCGAGATTTACAACCATCGCGACATCCGTGCCCGCTATGCCGGAAAATACGCCTTCCAGACCGGTTCCGACTGCGAAGTCATCCTTGCCCTTTACAAAGACAAAGGCGTCCGCTTCCTTGAAGAGCTGAACGGCATCTTCGCCTTCGCCCTCTATGATGAAGAAACGGACGATTACCTCATCGCCCGCGACCCCATCGGCGTAATCCCCCTTTATATAGGACGCGACAAGGATGGACACATCTACTTCGGCAGTGAGCTGAAAGCCCTTGAGGGTTTCTGCGACGAGTACGAGCCTTTCCTTCCCGGCCACTACTACCGTGGGCGCGAGGGCAAGATGCACCGCTGGTACACCCGCGACTGGATGGACTATGCCGCTGTGAAGGACAACTACACTCCTGCCGCCGAACGCAATGCCGCGCCGGCTTCGATAGGCCGGACAGCCTACAGCACACAAGTCACTGCCGTGCACGATGCCCTCGAAGCCGCCGTACAGCGCCAGTTGATGTCCGACGTCCCCTACGGTGTCCTGCTCAGTGGCGGACTCGATTCTTCCGTCATCTCTGCCATCGCCAAGAAATATGCCGCCAAACGCATCGAGACAGACAACAAGGCAGATGCCTGGTGGCCGCAGCTCCATTCCTTCGCCGTCGGCTTGAAGGGTGCTCCCGACTTGATTAAAGCCCGCGAAGTGGCCCGTCATATCGGTACCGTGCATCACGAGATAAACTATACCATTCAGGAAGGCCTCGATGCTGTCCGCGACGTCATCTATTTCATTGAGACTTACGACATAACCACTGTCCGCGCCTCCACCCCCATGTATCTGCTGGCGCGTGTCATCAAAAGCATGGGCATCAAGATGGTACTCAGCGGCGAAGGTGCAGACGAGGTGTTCGGCGGTTACCTTTACTTCCACAAGGCGCCCACACCGCAAGCCTTTCACGAAGAAACCGTGCGCAAGCTCTCCAAACTGCATCTATACGACTGCCTCCGTGCCAACAAAAGCCTTGCAGCCTGGGGAGTGGAAGGACGTGTCCCCTTCCTCGACAAAGAATTCCTGGATGTTGCCATGCGCATCAATCCAGCAGTCAAGATGTGCCCCGGCAAGGAGATAGAAAAGAAAGTAACCCGCGAAGCCTTTGCCGACATGCTCCCTCAGAGCGTTGCCTGGCGGCAGAAAGAACAGTTCTCCGACGGTGTGGGCTACAGTTGGATTGATACGCTGAAAGCCGTCACTGCCGCTGCCGTCAGCGACGAACAGATGGCACATGCCGCCGAACGCTTCCCAGTACATACCCCGCAAAACAAGGAAGAATATTACTATCGCACCATCTTCGAAGAGCATTTCCCCAGTGAAAGCGCAGCCCGGAGTGTTCCCAGCGTACCCAGTGTGGCATGCTCCACCGCCGAAGCGCTGGCATGGGACGCCTCTTTCCAAGGAAAGAACGACCCCAGCGGACGAGCAGTAGCGGGGGTACACGAAGAAGCATACAAGGATTAAAAAAAGAGCTGCCGACAGATTTCCTGCCAGCAGCTCTTCTCATTTTTTATTTATCAAATCCTATCGGACTAAAACATCATTGTCTGTCCGCCAATCACACCTGCCACAGCACTCGCTACGGCAATAATAAGTTTCAAAATCACATTCCACGTTTTCTTCATAAAGATTATCCATTATCTGATTAATAATTCATAGCTACCGTTATCCCAGTGGATTCTCACCTTGGTCTCCATCCGAATCCGAGCCTCCTCCTTCCGAACCGGAGCCGCCATCTGTAGAAGTCTTCCCCTTAAGATAATCATCCAAACTCACCAAATCCAGCCTTTCTCCAGCGCGGGTAGCAGCCTTCGATATCTTCAGTTCCCTATTCGCCTGAAAACAGATACGGACGCTCTCCACACTCTTGGCTGTCACGTCATCAGCCTTTTCCTCACCTTTCGATTTGGCTGCCAGTATAAAGACACCCAGCCCGGCTATATTAACCGTCTTTCCTTCCAGCAACTGCTCTTTCAGCTTTTCCACAAAGTTCTGCATCGTACTCTTGATGTCACCGATAGACAGAGAAGAGCGGTCCTGCATCTTCTGTGCAATAAACGCCAAATCCACGCTTTGCCCCAATGTCACCAACTGCGGATAATACTTCTTGGGAGAGTTTTCAACCCTGGGGTCCGACGGTCTCTCCACCGTCCTGAAAATTACACTCATACTTTTTTTCTTTAGAGATTTAAATTCGTTTTCCTATTCACACGTTTCGTTGATCAACGATGCAAAGGTGAGGATTAAAAACTATGTAGCCAAAGAAAAAAGGTGCTTGGGAGTAGTTTTTCTGAGAAAAGTGATAAAGTGTTATAAATCAACAAAGAGCATCTCTACAATATACACTTCTTCATTTCATCTACTATGTATCTCACATCCTCATCCGTCACATAAGGACCACTCGGCAAACAAAGACCACGTTTGAACAAGCCCTCACTGACACCATTCACATAGGCAGGATTAGCCGTATAAACCGGCTGGAGATGCATGGGCTTCCATAAGGGACGGCTCTCGATACCGGCTTTATCCAAGCAAACACGCATGGCCTCTACATTACGGTTAGGCTCACAAGAAGTATGGGCACTAACTGACTCATGAGTAACACCCGCGGCACCACCAACGGCACCTTTCACTGTCTCACGGTAGACATCCTCCTCACCTCTTACATGCAGATTCCCGTCAAGCAGTACCGTGTTCAGCCAATAATTGCTGTCATAACGTCCGGAAGGATTCTCATGAAGCGTGATTCCCTCCACATCGGCCAACAACTTACGATACAGACCGCACAGATGCTTATGGTGTGCTATATGCTCATCCACCACCGTCATCTGACCGCGGCCGATTCCCGCACAAATGTTACTCATCCTATAATTATAGCCTATACGCTCATGCTGGTAGTAGGGATAGGACTCACGGGCCTGGGTAGCATAGAACATTATCTCACGTTTGGACTCTTCATCAGGGCAAATCAAAGCACCGCCACCGCTGGTGGTTATCATCTTGTTGCCATTGAAAGAAAGCACACCATATTTGCCAAAAGTTCCGAGGACTTGCCCGTCAAACTTGCTTCCAAAACCTTCGGCGGCATCCTCTATGACCGGAATATCATATTTATCTGCCACCGACATGATTTGGTCTATCTTATAGGGCATCCCATACAAAGCCACCGGAACAATCGCTTTGGGCTTTCGGCCGGTCTTGTCGATACGCTCCCTGATAGCCTGCTCCAGAAGAACCGGGTCCATATTCCATGTATCAGCCTCAGAATCCACGAATACCGGAGTGGCACCGAGGTAGGCCACCGGATGGGAAGAGGCACAAAAAGTGAAGCTCTGTACTATCACTTCATCACCCTGACTAACTCCGCAAGCAAGCAGGGCCAGATGTACAGCCGCAGTGCCCGCACTCAAAGCCACCACCTTTTTATTCTGCCCTACGAAGCGTTCCAAATCCTGCTCAAAGGCATTCACATTCGGACCGAGCGGAACCACCCAGTTCGTATCGAAGGCTTCTTGTATGAAGCCCATCTCCTTGCCGCTCATGTGGGCGAGGCAAAGATATATTCTTTTATCCATAAATATATGTGATTATTCTAATGATTCGATTTCCTCACATAATGAGGAATAAAAAGAAAAGAAAGGATTTTATAAATCCTTTCCAAGTACTGTATAGATAATGATTTTAATGTCATACCAGAAAGACCAATTATCCAAATATTCAATGTTTATCCGTACTTTATCCGGGAACAAGACCTCATCATTATACTTCTGAGGATCGTCCTGTTCCGCCAACAGTTCTTCTTCATTTCGGTATTTTAAACTGGCAGGCCCCGTAATGCCCGGCTTCAATAGAAGCATCCTCCTATCCTCTCCTTCCAGTTTATCAGCATACCCCGGCACATCCGGGCGAGGACCTACAAAGCTCATATCTCCTATCAGCACATTCCAAAGTTCCGGTAATTCGTCCAGCTTATACTTGCGCAACTTTGCTCCCAGCGGTGTAATGCGGCTCTCTCCCTTCACGGAGATAGAACTGGCCGAATGGCCTACCGTCATGGAACGGAATTTATACATCGTAAACAACTTCCCGTGCTGCCCCACCCTCCGTTGCTTGAAAATAACAGGACCGCCCGGCATTTTCAGACGAATCAAAATACCTACTATTATTAAAACAGGAGACAAGAAGATTAGCCCGAAGAGCGCCGCTCCACGGTCAAAAAAAGATTTAAAAAACATGGATTTGATGATACATTTTCTTTACCCGGTTTATAAACCTTGGCGAGAATAAGAATATAATTTTTTTTATATATCTTTTTATGAATTGAGAGAATGATTGATGGGCAAAATAATAATCCTGAATTTCCTTCAAAGATTTATCGGGTAACATCGCAAATAAATGATTTCTAATTTTTTTATCAATTTGATAGTCTACATTCCAAGATTGATATGGCAAGAAATCAGTCCAATCATGTTCTTTCACAGTAGTTTCTTTCCGAATAAAATCAAAGGCTTGCTTTCCTCTTTCTGTTACCAGAGTTACTCCTGACACGCCTTTAATATCTGTATCATAACATTTTCCCCAGAAATCACCTAAACGAATATCTGTATATTCAAGAGTACTCCTCAAAGCACAGTCGTGACAAGCTTCGTTCAACATCAGATTTGAAAAGAAAAGTTGATAAAATTCATCCTTCTTCCTATCGCTTATAAATACTTGCAAATCATCTACTATCACTTCTACTACAAAATTTCCCCAACCTTTAATTTTGCTTCTAAAATTCACATGATCAAATCTGGGCTTTTTTATTAGTTTTTTTATTTCCTGCACATATTTATGCCAAATTTTCAAAGAAGGGCATCCATGGCAATAAATATCAACAAGCAAAAAATCGTTTCGTCTATTAATTCTTTTCAAGAATTTATCAACAGCATAAATTTGACAAGGTGTACCAAACAATACAGTTTTTTCCCTTTTTTCTTCTTTATCTAACATTCTTTTAAATGTAGGATAAGTCATTGATTGAATATACTTAGATCCCTTAAAATATTCAATATCCTTTTCATCAGCAGCACATACATGCTTGGCACTATCATCTAATGTGTCATAAACAACACCTATACATTTATATCCTTGTCTATAAAGAGCTTTTGCAAGCAGGTATGCTATACCACCAGAAGTAGTAGTATTCAGTGTTGCATTGTCTCTTGCTTGGCAAGCTAACATTAGGATTTCTTTATGTTCTGCTATATTATATGGCTTGACATCGTCATATTTATAACAAACCTTAGTACAAAGTGAACAATCTACACATTTATCCACATCTAATACCGGACGGTAGAACCCCTGCTCATTCAGAACCATTACAATCGCATTTGCTGGACATACAGCAGCACATCCCCCACAGCTGGTGCATGGATGTAATATATCTTTCGATACTATATTCATTTAGATAAGCAATTAGTCAAATATGCCATAGAACTTTCACGCTTTTTTAATAAATGCGCATTCACTTTTTCCCAATCTATTTCTTCTGAAAACAATTCATTTAATCCCCTATCCTCAGAAATAATTCTTTTTGAAAGTGTATATTCTTCCAAAAGATATCCCAATTTATTACTATTATTACGTAATATTACAGCCAATTCTGCATTGACAAGAATAGACATGACACTTCCATGAAAAGTATCCGTAACCACACATTGAGCATCTCTAAAATACGAAAGTAATGTAACAGGGTCCACATTAATATTTTTATCACACCAATCATGATAAAAACCTGGAGAAACTATCTGTAATCCACGCGCTTTAGCATATTTCTTTATAGCCTGTACCTCTTGTATATTATTCATATTATTATCATAGGCATATACAAGTAAATAGGGTTTCTGAACTACTTTGGGTAATGTCTGCAATTCATCTTTATACCCATAAAGCAAAACCGGATCGCAAACAATTTCAACATCCTGTCCTATCAATTTTTCAATAATATCATGAGAATTCCTGTCACGAACAGACAAAGCAGTCAAATTCTCCAATCCACCCCGTACAAAACTTTCACAACGTTTAGCCTGAATATCTGTAATAGTAGTAGGACCAAAGCATCCGGCATAAGCAAAAACATTATCAGACGGCAAAGCATACCCCCAAAATACCGGAGTGGGACCTGTATGAAGAGCAAAAATCTCATCACTCCCAATAATCACCGCTTTCATAGATTTATATTGAGTATAATACTCTCCAACAATCCCTTCTTGAATTTTGAATTTATCTAAAATACGTTTCTTTTGTACATTATACCATGTCCTTCCTAATCCTTTTTGAGCCAAATAAGTACAATAATAAGGAATAGAACGCAATGAGATATTGTATTTATCTTTCAGTTCAATACCTAGAAAATCATAGTTCTTTTCAAACCTTAAAGCAGTTGCTTCATACCCCATTTTTTTCAACACCTTACATAATGCATTCAATTGCAATAAAGCCCCATGATTATGAACATCATAGTGAGTTATTATACCTATATCCATAATTATTTCTATTTCCTAAGCAAATTTTGAAATATCCAAGCTCGCAGACAGTTAGTCATCATAACTTCCACCACGAACCTCCCTGTAACATTATATAAAAAAATGAATAATCCTATAATATGTTGCTGCCACATGTATTTTTGAAGAAAATATTCACTCTTAAAGTATTTCCATCCACCACGTCGTGCATACATATCCTTACCTACACGTACATTAACTAATACATCCTCCAAGTTTCTAAACTTACATCCATGTTGCATCATCCTCAACCACAAGTAATAATCTTCATTAAAATGCCAATCCTGATAATTACCAGCTCTCAGTACATCCGTTTTTTTGAACATTACTGTCATGTGATTGAACCCACAACGAAATTTCATGAATTTCTTTATTTCCTTATCTGTAGAAGGACAAATCCTACTTGCTACTATGTTATCAGGTGTATCTATAAATTCTGTAATACTGCCACCAACAATAGACAGTTCCTTATCTTCCTCGAAACATCGGAGCTGCTTTTCAAACCTATCGGGCAAAGCTATATCATCGCTATCCATACGAGCTATTAAGTCGTATTTAGCATATTCTACCGCGATACGCAAGGCATTTCCCAAACCATTATTTTTCGGCAACCTTATGATATGTACCGATTCATCTTGTTCAAAGCCGTCAATGATTTCAGATAATTCCCGGCCAATTGGTCCATCAATCACAATTACCATCTCAGACGGTGAACAAGTCTGTCCTATCGTCACACTATCAATGGCTTGACGTACATATTCAAAGTTGTCATTCTTATAAACCGAAAGACAGACGGAAAATGGTGTGTTCACAAATCTTTAAATTAAAAATTTTTTAAGAGAAAATACATCAGTTTAGGAGAGATGGAATTAAAAAAGCGCATAGTCTGCACAAGCATTGCATACCTACCCCAATAAACACGTGGATTATATTTAAATATTTTCCAATTTGCTACCAGTTTGTTCCACAATTCTATATCCTTACATTTCAAATGCAAATAGTATCGCATATTAAGCAGAATACACATCTGAACATGCACTAAAGCCAGATTTTGACATGCGCCATTAATTCCCAACAATGTATAAATTCTTTTCCATGCGTAGATAGAAGTTAGCTTCTGCTGCGTAAATATCGGTTTATTCATTGCCGACTCTTTTCTCCATTTATAGCGAAATAAAATTCGGGGAATACAATCTATCCTTTGGGCATAGTACAGACATTTTACTACAAACTCCCTATCTTCACTATAATAAGTTTGTTCATCAAAATGTAATACGTATTTTTTTATTAAAGAACGTGCTATAATACAAGATGATAAATGTACATATATAGTGCCCTTCAGATAATCGTGAAGATAATCTTTAGAATGATTATTCAAGTGATACCGCACTTTATTTTCACTCTTTTCCTGTAACGACCCAATTACAATGACATCCTGTCCATTTACAATATTTCCAATCTCTTCGATGAAAGTTGGACAAATATAATCATCGCCATCTAAAAAGAATACATAAGGGGCTGTCGCTACTTCTAATCCTGCATTACGTGCAGACGAAACGCCACCATTTGATTTATCAAATAATCTAATAATCGGATATTTATCCTTTAACGATTTAAGTACACTCGCTGTGTTATCAGTAGAGCCATCGTTTACCAATATGAGTTCAAATCGGCTGTCGGTCTGATTTATTACCGACATAATAGTACTTTCTACACAATCTGCTACATTATAGCAGGGGATGATAATCGAAACCAAGGAACTATTTGTCGCAAATATTGACATAAAATTATTTATAAATAAATATTGGGCCTATAATTATAACTATCCCTTTCACGATAAGAAGGCATTTTTTCATTGAATAAATACATGAAATAATTAGTATAAGGGATATACACTTTATTTGAATTAATAATACTAAAGGTAGAGTAGGATATTAGTAGAAAAATAGCAAATTTATACATTACACGCATTTGAGTTTTCAACACAGGTAAGAACATAAACACTGCAATCGAAAAATGCAATGCAAAAAAGAAACCATATCTAAACAATATACCAAAACTCAAAGCCACTCTAAAAATAAACAGATAAAGAATGGCCCCATTAAACAATATAACCCCATATGGTCGTTTTTCAATATATTCCCTATATCTTATTAGGAAACAGAATATGATAATAAAAAAGATAAGACGGAAAGATAATGTTGTACCTGTACCTGCCTCATTCTCCATAAGAAAGTAAAAGTGAAGTTTTTGTTCGAAAATACCCAGTTTTAACAAAAAATCTATAAATAGCGACGCATCAAAAACAAATAAAACATTTACACAAATATAAGCAAATACGATATTTTTTGTAGATATTTTATGAGACATGCCATAAAAAACAAGTAAAATTACAGACGAATAATGAAATGAAGTAGCCAATAGAACTAATCCACAGTATGATAAAAATCTCCGTTTAAATATTAATGGAAATGCATATAAATAAATGGTATTAGCGATAAAATTTCTCATCGGATTATCTATAAATAGATATAATCCAAATACAAATAGAAAAAAAGATAAAGCTAACGGAAAATATTCTTTTGTGTATTTATATATATACCTTACATTTATTATATATAGAATAAACTTAGTGATTATAAAAAACGGCCAAAACGATAATCCAATAGATTTAGCCAATAACATATAAAAATAATAACCAGGTTCTAAATAACGTGAAGGATTAAATAATGCGTTCCATGTAGCATCTTCATAACAAATTTCATAATTTCTCCAATCTGAACCTGTCATATAACCAGAGCAAAAGAATATGCCGAGAATTAATACAATAAATAGTTCGGCAGTAGTTTTCTGTGCCTTCGGAATATAATGTGTTAACAGCGATAATATTAGAAGAAAGAAATATATAAACATTATTCTTATAATATTTTTCTATATTGCTGCAAAACATTTTTGGATAAGTATTCATCACATAAAAACAACTTTTTTAAATTATTTTCAAGAAAATCTTTATAAACTTCTTCTAAAGTAGTTTCTATGTCAGCCTGATTTTCCACATCTGAAAAATAAGAGATCTTTTCATCTAAATATAAATCATGCAATTCTCCTTGAGAAGGACTAATAGACCATATATTGAGTCCACATTGCATATAGTCACCAACCTTTGTCGGCAAGAAAATTCCTTCTTCACATGCAGCTTCCAATACAACAGCGACATCATACTGTTTCACCATTTTAAGACTATCATTATAGGGCATTGCAGGATATTCTGAGACTATATCTTTCAACCGTAACTCATTCACCAAATCAGAAACACTCCTATTTATTCCCAAGAAATCAATTTTCACTTTCGCATTGGGATATTTATGAAAGAAAGAAGCTACAGCGCATAAAAAAGTTTTTGGATCTCGTGGATAAGACAAATTACCAGAATGAATTATTCTCAATGTATCTAAATTAAAGGGATGAATTGGAACAACTTCTGCAATATGAGGAATAACTATAGTTGCCTCCTTTTTTAACCCTACTAAATATTTCATCATATAATCCCTTAGACGCGACGAAGGGAAAATATGAACATCTGCATATCTGACCATAGATGGAATTAACATTTTTGAAAGTATGGGCATAGGTGCATTTACTCCTTTCCCATAAGGCCATGGATATTTTTGCTCAGGATAAGGATCATTCCAAGTTGGTATCCATCTCAATCCTCTATACTTTTTTAAGTAAATACCCACCAATTCACTTGGAAGACTCTTTGTTAGCACACATTCATAAATATTATCATCCAACAAAGCCAATGCTTTTCTTAGAGCTAAATATGCCCAGTGAGCACCTCTATACGTTATCCCAAATTTCATGTAGGCACAAATGTGTTGCCATATTGTCGCTAATGTTATTTTTGTTTCAGATGGGATATAATGTATCTTACACAGATTTTCATCTATTGATATATAATCCACAGGATATACTTTATTTTTATGGATTCTTGAAATTAAATCTACCTTATATCCTGCTTCGCATAGAACCTTTATCAACTTGTAGTTCACTATACCCTCAGCAACTGTAGGGGGTATAGATGCAGGTGCAATCATCAATATACGTTTATTCATTGCAACACATTTACAATTCTACCACACGCCATTCCATCTCCGTATGGATTCACGGCTTTACTCATTTTCTCATAATGCGCCTGGTCATCAAGCAGGGCAGATACTTCACTCATAATTCTATCATAGTCAGTACCAACGAGTTTTACCGTACCGGCTTCCAAGGCCTCAGGGCGTTCTGTGGTGTCGCGCATTACGAGCACAGGTTTGCCAAGTCCTGGAGCTTCTTCCTGGATACCACCACTGTCTGTCAGCACAATAGTAGATTTTTCCATCAGATAAACGAAGCTCAGGTATTCTAACGGTTCGATGAAGAACATGTTGCCAAGGTGGGACAGATTTTTGCCAAACACCTCATGGATGGGTTTCCGCACATTGGGATTTAGGTGCATCGGATAAACGAAATCCACTTCGGGATATTTCTCCGTCAGAGCCTTGATAGCCTTGCACATGGATATGAAGCCATCGCCAAAGTTCTCACGGCGATGGCCGGTAATCAGTACCAGCTTCCTTCCGTTTTCCAATCGAGCTACATCATAACCGGCTGTTTTCAGCACAGCATCCAGTTCGGCATCCAGTTCCTTGTCCTGCTTTATTTTCTCCACCACCATGTACAGTGCATCTATCACGGTATTTCCGGTCACTGTAATAGAAGCGTCATCAATACCTTCCACCAGCAGATTTTGCTTGCTCAAAGCCGTAGGTGCAAAATGATAAGTGGCAATACGCCCTGTTATCTGACGATTCATTTCCTCTGGCCAAGGACTATAAATATTGTGCGTGCGCAAACCGGCTTCCACATGTCCGACGGATATCTGCTGATAGAAAGCAGCCAATGCCGCAGCAGTGGAAGTCGTGGTATCACCGTGCACCAAGACAACATCGGGCTTCACTTCTTTCAGCACATTACGCATACCCAGCAATACGCGAGAGGTCACGTCGTACAAATCCTGTCCCTGCCTCATGATATTCAAATCATAATCCGGACGGATGTCAAATATTTGTAGCACCTGGTCCAGCATTTCACGGTGCTGACCGGTAACACATACTATCGTTTGGAAAGATTCCGGATGTTTCTGGAATTCTTTCACCAAAGGAGCCATCTTTATGGCCTCAGGGCGAGTGCCGAAGACAAGCATTATCTTTTTCATAATTCTATTTATATTTTCTGTAGTAATAAATCAAAACGGAATTTCTGTATTTCATCCAATCGAGACCGGTAATTCCAACATTTGACAATATCTGCAACATTATGATAATTTTCAAAATCAGTTAGCGAGATTACCGTTTTATTTGTTCCATATACATATTCGGCCATGCCTTTAGCCTTTTCGCTATATGAAAGCAACAATACAGGTACATGCATGGTAATAGCATTAACAGCACAATGCATTCGGGCAGCTATTACAAAATCACATCGTGTTAAGTTATTTTTCAATCCTATAAACCCCGGGTCTGTATCAATAATATCCACATCATATCCTTTATTTGTCACTATGTCAGCTATTTCTCTTAAATATAACAAGTCATTATCATTAGGATTTGCAGCTAACACATGAGGCAGGAAAATGAATTTGCAGTCCAATTCTTTTGCCAATCCACAAATGGTTTCTGCTTGCTTGCCTATAGCGGTATCAATATTCTTATAATGATATAAAGCAGACAACGGACTAAGATTTATTCCGATGGTCAGTTTATCATTTGATTTCTTTTCTATGCGAGGAGACTCTACAAAAAAAGCGGGATCAGGCGCCAGCATTACATTGTTATCTATACCTAAAGATCTTAAATAATTCACTGTCACGGATTCTCGAGCAACAATTAAGTCTATCTTCTTTAAATGTTCTTTATAAAAAGCTAAAGCACTTGGGTTATTCTCAAACTTACCAACGGAAGCACCCCATAACACATATTTTAGTCCTTTGGATTGACATTGTTCAAGAAAGTTGGGAAGAGTGCTATTATATGCGCCTGTAGAAGAAAGGGTATAGATATCTCCACCTATTGAAAATACCGTATCAAAATTCGCTAACCAATCAGTAGTATCATAAGCTATTTTATAAGAAATATTTACATGAGAAAGCAATTTCCGCAGAACATTACGCCAGCTCCATCGTCCTATTCGCTTACGTTTTACAATACGTATATCACAATCAGCCAATCTGCGCACATCATCCTCATAATTATAAGAAGCGTAGCTAATATGCACATTCGGATTGATGGTTTTCAATATATTTACCGTTCCTCGTACAATTGCCTCGCATCCGTAATTGTAGACACCGCCTATCCCTATCAATAATACATTCTTCATATCTTCCCAATACATTTTTTTATAAAATTCTTCATTCCTATTCTATCAAGCATTCTTGATATGATTGCCCGCATACTCTTATCCGGATATGTAGCATATTTAAGAATATATTTACAAGCCTTATCCTCTTGAATAGCATTAAAGAAAGCCTGCCGATGTAAAGGAATTGAATCCGACTCGAAACAGCTATGATTATATTGCCGAACAAAATCCAAATCAACAGGTAAACATTCCAAGGAAGATGAAAGATTTTTAAACTTATCAGACTTTACAATACATAAACTTATGCCTTTATCATCATCAAAATCCGGATAAACATGGTGTATCCCCCAACAGTCCGCCAAAGTAATATCACTACCACTACGAAGTTCTCTATAAGCACAAAAATGGCAGGATGGACGAAAAAACAGGTTACTCATAAAACCACGCATAAAAATATTCTTATCTATAGGTTCAGAGAGCAAAACTGAATTTTTCTCTCCACTCCCAAGGGTAGTGGAGAGGGTGAGAGCAAAACTGAATTTTTTCCATCCTAAACACTTATCTCTGAACAAAATACCCTCAACGAGGGCATTTTTACCAGAGATAGGGTGAGGCGAAACTGTATTTTTTTCGCACTGACGTGCGACCGTTTCCTTCAAATACATTCGCCAAACTTTTGGACTGGGAACGCCATGACAAATGAAATCAACCGTTGTCAAATTCTCATAATCTTTTCTTAAGAAACGCTTTAAACCTGCTATCTGACAAGGGGTACCAGAAAAAAGGACTAAACGTCCACCTCTTAAAAAACTTTCAACTTGTTTGTATGATTGACCTATGCTACTCTGAACATACTTCGATCCACGAAAGGCGGACAGTCCTTCTAACGTTTCAGAATAATCATGAACAACATCCCATTTTTCGTCAAAACGCGCACCAAAAACGACTCCACCGGCATTTATTGTTTGCTCTGCTAACAATGTAAACACACCACCTGAAGAACTATGTTTCCTTATATGCTCATCCTTAGATTTTGCTGCATAAATATAATGTGGAAGATGGGGGCTACTAGGAGAAAGTATTGGACAGACCTTCTCGCATAGCCCACAATCTATGCAAGACTCTTTATCCACTGCAGGATAAAGAAAACCCTCTTCATCTTCCTGCATGGAAATACATTGTTTGGGACAACGTTGTACACAAGCAGCACAACCGCAACAGTCTGATTTTTTTTCCAATTTAATCATAGCAAAACTGTTAATTATTCCCTTCTAAAAGAACGAATGCGTTCGGCTATTTTCCCACGGACAAATATCCTTTCATTCTCTTCAAGCCCTACTGTATAGACAGCTATACACACAGAACCCATACAAGACAATCCTAAAATAACTACATGAACTATCGAAGTGGGGGGAAACAATAGCCGAAGTATAACTGGTATAGGGATTCCCAAGAGTAGCACCAACAACACACTTCTCCCTACTTGGCAAACAAACCTGTTGATATTTAATTGAATAAGAGAGCGTATGATATAGAGACGCGTAATAAAGGACAATATGATTACTAATAAGTTGACAATAAAAACCGAAGGTGCATCAGCCCCCATCTTTAAGACTACATAAGCAATTGGAGTAACAAGCATAATGACACCTCCCACCACAGTCTGATACCGACGTACATTACCCGTAGCTGCTGCAGCCACCATCAAAGGATTGGCTATACTATCAATCGTAACCGCCATCAAGGAGAGTTGAAGAAATGTTGCCGAAAAATCGGGAACTTCCGTAAGCCAAACTTCCAGAATTTCTTGGGTCATCAAATAGATTGGTAACGAAAGCAGGAAAAGCAGAAAAAATGAAAAACGGGCACTCCTTAATACCAGATTGTGCATAGCCTGCAAATCGCCTGTTGCATAGTTCTTGGTAATCTGCGGATTCAGTGCCATTTGGAAATTGCTGGAAAAGTAGGATACAGCCCCTTGCACCTGCACTGCAACACCACGAGCCGCATTTACTGCAGGACCAAAAAACATGTTGAGCAGAATATTCACCCCTTGTGTGGATAAAATTCCCGCACAATTGCCCATAAGGTTCCATCCTGCAAAGCCCAACATTTCTGTAAATAACGGCTTGCTCCATATCTTTTTCAGTTCCACTTCCTCAAAATGGCGTACACAATAACGCATATAAACAGACTGCATCAGCAACTGCACAGCAAAAAGCAACGCTGCATAGAAAATCAGCTTGTCAACCGGAACAATCATCAACAAATACACAATACCCAATTTTGAAATTACTTCGAATATGGATATATATGCGAAAACCGACATTCGTTCATGGGCAATTATTGAAGCATTAAAGGGAACATTTATTATGGAAGCCATCATGGTCAGCACCGAACATTGGTAAACCCAAAAAGCAGCGTACTGTCTATCTCCGGCAATAATCATCTTGCTTTGTAAAAACCACAGACCTACAGTTTCAGCCAATAGGAGAATGAGCAACGCTATAATCAAATGTATTTGGAGAGAGGTATTGAACACCTTTAGTTGCTCTCCCAATTCTCCCTTTCCTAATGCAAATGTAATGTAACGCGAAGTTGAGGCCGACATTGCACCATTAAGGAAACCAAACATCACCACTACTCCACCCACCACATTGTAGATTCCATAATCTTCAATTCCCAATGTAGCCAGCACCACACGTGATGTATACAGGCTGACCAGCATAACAAATATCATGCGTATATAGAGCATTAGAGTATTCTTTGCAATACGCTTGTTATCCGTCTGTTTATTATCCATAAGTAGTAAGTGTCCAAAAAAGACGTACCTCCTATGGAAAACCGCCCAAAGGCAGCTTTCCTATAAAGAATATCAAAAAAGGGCTTGAGTTTTAAGTATTATTAGTTTGGATTCCTATTGTTCATAGGAAAAGAAGTTTGCCAAGGCATGAGTGCTAAAGAGTTATTCCACAATATACCTCTCCACATTCCGTGTCTCCTTGCTGAAGTTCACCCCCACTTTCACCAGCCGCCTGTCATCCAGCACATAAGGAATCAGATAACCTCTCTCATCAATTTGCTTCAAGGCATCTTCGGCACTGCCGTTCAGCTTGAACTCAAAGACGTAAACGGCATCTTTTGTCTGCACCACGGCATCGGCACGACCACGCGCACTGCGCACTTCCGCCTGTACGAATTGACCCAGCAAAGTGAAGACGACATAAAAGATGGCCTGATAGTGGCGTTCGGTATTGTTGCTCAGTTCGTAGGGAATGCCTGCAAAGAATACTTTCAAGCGTTCCATGAATGCATCCACATCACCGGAACGGAGTTCACGCATAAACTTGGCTATGTGGAAACCGGTTTCATCATCAGTCACTCCTGTATAATAAGGAACCAAGAAATTCAAGAAACCATAGCGTACCTCATCATTGGGAAAACCCAAAGTGTACAATAAAACATCCCTATCGTAGTCTTTGATGGTCAGATAACCACTTTGATAAATCATGGGAAGCGGATTCTTTACTTCCGCACGATACTCAAAAAAGGCAGAAGCCGTCACTTCAACTCCCTCAATCAGAAGGCGCAAATCATAATCACTCTCTTTCAATAAATTTACCAAATAGGTAGGAGTACCGGTCTGAAACCAGAAATTATCCAAAATCTTCGACTTGCATGCATTCAACACACTGAAAGGATTAAAAACCCCTTCACAATGAGGGTAAAAATGATAACCGTCATACAGCTTCGTCATCCGCTCCAAAGTTGTATCGAAGTCCATCCCATTGGAAACACCCAAACGTTCTATCTCCAGAGTAAACGTTGTGAGCAGTTCTTCCTTAGTAATACCACATAAAGAAGAATAGTCGGGCCATGTACTGATGTCCTGCAACTGATTTAAATCACTGAACACGCTAATCTGCGCAAACTTCGTCACACCCGTCAAAAAAACAAAGCGGAGATAACGGTCAGCACTTTTCAGTACCCCATAAAAGGCTTTCAATATCCGACAATATTCTTCCGTTAGCTTTTCATCCGAAAGAGCTTGAAGCAAAGGCTTATCATATTCATCAATCAACACTACCACTTGCTTACCCGTCTGGGCATACGCCTGCTCTATCACATAGGCAAAGCGCTCTTCGGGACTACGCTCCTGCTTTTCCGCACCATATTTCAATTCCCACTTTTCCAGATATTGATTAAGCATGGCTACCAAATCTCCGGCTGTTTCATATTTACGGGCATTCAAGTCCAGATGCAATACAGGATATTCCTCCCACCGGGTTTCCAGTTTTTCGATGGCAAGTCCGTGAAACAAATCTTTACGTCCTTGAAAGTAAGCTTCGAAGGTAGATATAAGCAAACTCTTACCGAAACGGCGAGGACGGCTCAAAAAATAGGGAGTGGAATTGGATGCTATCTTATAGACCATTGCTGTTTTGTCTACATAAAGATAATTTTCTTCACGCAGCTTTTCAAAAGTCTGTATACCAATCGGCAGTTTACGCATCTGTTCCATCTCATTTCTCTTTTTTAGAAGCTATATGCAAATATACGTTTTTTCTTCAAAGAGAAATTCTATTTATACATTTTTATTCCATTTCCTCCCATGGATAAGGATTATCCACCACATTCTGAAACTCATCAACTGCTTCCTGCTGCTCGGCAGTCAGTGATGCAACACTCCAGGAAGCAATGATAGAACGGCCCTCGTCAGCCAAAGGCTCATCGAAAACCTCTCCATAACAAGCCGTAAGCAAACGGAGTTTCAACAAAGAGGAAGGAAGGGTATCAAGGGTATCCCAGCAACGCCTCAATACCTCCTGCACATGCTGCTGTTTTTCACCATGGTCAATGAACGAGGCACTATACCCCTTCAAGAGCGCAAGACATACATTTGCCTGCTCCTCCACCGTGGTGCCCCAGGTGCCGGAATTATACAAAGTTGTGGTCAAGCGATAGACTTCGCTGTTACGACGAGACAAGTCATCGCTATAGATAGGACTGCCGTCCATACCCAAATACATCAGATCGTGCGCGGCACGCTGAAGGAGGAGTGCTTCTTCTAAAAGAGACATGCTATTTTGATTTATGATTTCAGAGTTATGATTTATCTATCACCAATGACTAATCATTGATTATCGACGATTATTTGATTACTTCGATGAGGTCTGGATGGATGGTCGCAATGGCAACAGCAATGATACCTTGTATAGCAATCACTACACGACGATCACGGGCACCTTTTACCTTTAGAAAAACACCTTCTTGACCCTCGAAGTCGCCACCGGTGATACGAACTTTCGTACCTTTGGAGAGATTCAGTTCTTCGGGTTGGAAATAGAGAAGATGGTCATTGTAGGTACCGGCGACGGCTATGAAACGCTGCATATCATGGTCGGGAATGATTATTTTCTGACCGCTACGGGTATCAGTAATATATTGCAAATAAGTAATTTGAGACTTAAATCGCTGCACTTCGGAAGGACGTGCGTGGACAAAAACCAGATTACGGATGACGGGAACCAAAGCACGGACTTTCCTGCCCCTACAGATACTTATCTTATATTGCATAGGAATGAAACAGCCAAGATTTGCCTTTTCGAGAAGATGCATAACTTCAAGCTCCCTGCGGTATGTGGCACGCATGGCAAACCAAACTTCGGTCTCTTTATCCATTTATATTCTTGCTGATTTTACTTAGAAAAAGGTATTCCTTGGGGGCTTTGAACTACCATTACAGAACTGTAGTTCAATCACTTGCGAGCATTTTATGGGAAGTTTGACAAGCACTATGCTCTTCTTGTCAACAAATTCTCTGCGGTTGTTCATTACCTTTTGGTAAGAGACTATAAACGAACGCATTAGAAACAAAAAAGCGTTTTTTAATCGTACGTTTAAAAAACAGCTATTTCGAACTTATACAAGACATACTCAAAGAGCTAAAAATAAGAAGATTTTAACTGATTACATATATTGTATATACTACTGAAATTCAATGCAATATACTTATCATTATTTATTATTAGGAACATTTTTCTATCAAACATTTTGCCATTACAAAAAACGTCTCTATCTTTGCGTTCATTAAACGTACGTTTTTTAAACAGCATATCATCTTATATATCAACCATTTACAACTCACCCTTCACATTTCCCTCCAAAATTCCCTTATTTCTCCCACACTTTTTATACTTTCACATTTTTTAACCAGAGTAAAAAACAGTTAAACGAACGAAGAATTACACAAATGAAAGAACTCAAAAAAAGAAGCATCTCAACAGTAACGAGCAGAGAAGCATGTCGTATCAATCTGATACACAGAAGCTAAGAACAACGAAAGTAAAGGAACACAGCTCCATAGTGGACGAAAAGCTATTGGCAGAACGGGTTTACTACGGAGACCAGACCCATGTTTATGTAGGTTACTTAAGAGCCTTTAAATCAGGCTATTTTGAAGGAACAAATATCAAGAAAATTACAGATATAGCCAAACTATTCGTTGCTTCCGAAAACTTCACAAAGAGAACCAGAGGAGAGCAAAAGCCTTTGACTTACAGTACGATAATTACCGAATTGGAGAAGGTATGGGCCATCATAAAACGGGAAGATACCACACTGATTGACCCATACGGATATGATGTAAGGATAAATCACTGATAGTTCAGTACCTGGAAAGGCAGTAATTTTGCCCCCGTCAGCAACCGGACAGAAGGGCTACACCTTTCTCGTCGGATGGTGTAGCCTCAACAAGGCAAGGGCGTAGCCATCCGTACTGAAAGGAGTAGCCCTTTTTCATTGCTGATTATCATACATTTAATAACCCTAAAAACATAAAAAATGGGAAAAGAGAAAACTGAATTTGAGGAGCAATTTGTATCCAAAACAGAAAAAACAAAAAAACTATGGGAAAAACGGATTACGGAAAACACGACATTGAGCATGGAGTCTGTACAATGGATGGCACAGCGCATAAATTCCCTACTGGAATACATGCAATACGGATATGCATTGATAGCCTACCGAAAGCAGGACGGTAGCTTCTACATGGGAAAAGGAACCCTTGTTTCCTACGAAAACGACTTCAAAAAGAAACATGACGTGACAAGCATTAAAGCTCACGTAGCCTATTGGGACGCGGAACAACAAGGCTGGCGGACTTTTCTGATTGAGAATTTTATGGAGTGGAGACCGATAGTAAACTAATAAAAAACACCAATATCAAAAGCTATGGAGGCTTATTTACTACATGATGCCAATGCCGGCAGCAACTTAAAATTAATGATCATGATACAAGAAGAAGGTATGAAAGGATATGGTATTTACTGGACAGTGCTCGAATTCCTCAGATTGCAGAACGAATATAAAGCCAGCCTGAAAGTGATTCCCATACTGGCACAAAAAGCAAGGGTTACAACCGCCACACTGAAGCGAATCATCTACGACTATGCGCTGTTCGAGGTGAACGAGACAAGCTTCTCATCCCCCGGACTAAGCCGCCGCATGGAGCCATGGGACGCCCAACAAGAAGCTAAAAAAGAGGCCGGACGTCGCGGTGGACTGGTTAACCAGCAGAGAATCAGGGATGCCAAGACAAGCAGCGCTTTAGCAAATAAACTAAATAAAGAGAATAAAGAAAACCCCTCTCTATCTCCCCAAGGGGAGACGGGAAGAAGGAAGGAGGAGATTCTTCTGACTCCACCGGAGTACACGCTCAACAGACAGACGCATAATTACCAAGGCCTGATGGAAGAGCTGGCAAGGCAGAAAGTAACCGACATACACGATCTGAATGCCATCCTGAGACTGACGGATTTTGGAAAACTGGGAGGGAAAATCTGGAAAATCCTATACGAGTTGAACAGCTCACCCCAACTGAAAGCCCGCATCGTGATGCCCGGAAAGTACATACTGAAATTACTCAGAGGTTAGATTTAATAAAAGAAATATAATACTTATCTTTGTGTCCATAACAAAACACCCTAATCATTATGAATCTGAAAAAACTATTTTTTGCTTCCGCCCTGCTCTTTGCTGCATGCGGCACTATCCAGGCCCAGGAAGTCATTGCCCACCGTGGTTTCTGGACTACGGACGGCTCGGCCCAGAACTCCCTTGCCGCACTTGTAAAGGCTGATTCTATCCACTGCTACGGCTCCGAGTTCGACGTTTGGCTCACCACAGACAATCAGCTGGTTGTCAATCATGACGCCACCTTTAAAGGCGTAACTATGCAAGATGCCACAGCCAAGGTATGCACCGCCGTACAACTGGACAACGGCGAACAACTCCCTACCCTGCAACAGTATCTGGACAAGGCCAAAAGCCTGAAAACCCGCCTTATCCTCGAACTGAAAGCCCACAAGACTCCCGAACAGGAAACACGAGCCGTAGAGGGTATCGTAAAAATGATAAAGAACAAAGGACTGGAGGACCGTACGGAATATATTACCTTCTCCAAACATGCCACCAAGGAATTTATCCGTCTGGCACCCAAAGGTACGCCCGTTTACTATCTGGAGGGTGACCTTACCCCCAAGGAGCTGAAAGCATGGGGTTGTGCCGGTCCCGACTATCACTTCAGTGTCTTCCAAAAACATCCTGAATGGATAAAGGAATGCCACGACCTCGGCATGAAAGTAAACGCCTGGACCGTAAACGAAGCCAAAGACATGGAATGGCTTATCAGCCAAGGAGTAGATTTCATCACAACCAATGAACCGGTAGTGCTGGAAGAAATTTTAAAGAAAAAATAGCCGTTCCTTATACATTTAGAAACAAAAACCAAACAAACCGCTTCATTATGTCCACAATGGAGCGGTTTATTATTTTCAAAAAGATAGCAATTAGTCCTATAAAAAATCTTTTTTCTTATTTTGAATCAAACTAAACTTTCACATGGATTACAATTTATATAAAAACAAAGCCATATGCTTTTAAATTGAAAGCATGACAGTAGATATTCTCATTGAATGAAAGTTTCGCTAAAAATAATAGAAAATAGATATGCTTTACAGTTAATCACAAAACAAAACGTCGTATATTTGCATTAAAATAAAACAAAAGGATATATCAACAAATCAATAAAGGACAAAATGACAAGAGCTATAAAATTCACCAAGATGCACGGTGCCGGAAACGACTACATTTATGTAGATACAACCCAATATCCTATCAGCCATCCGGAAGAGCTTGCGAGGGCATGGAGTGCACCGCATACGGGAATTGGAAGTGACGGTCTGGTACTTATAGGTTCTTCGAACAAGGCCGATTTCAGCATGCGGATATTCAATGCAGACGGCTCGGAGGCCCGGATGTGCGGCAATGCAAGCCGCTGCATCGGAAAATATCTTTTTGACTACGGACTGACCTCCAAAACAGAAATCGCACTCGATACACTGTCAGGTATAAGGATGCTAAACCTGCACTTGGCAGACGGAAAGGTCAACTCTGTAACCGTAGACATGGGCATACCTGCCGACGAACCGGCAGACTACGACGGCAAAGGAGCCAAACCGATGAAAGAACAGCCCATCGAAGTGGACGGAGAACGATATGTAGGGACCACCGTATCCATGGGAAACCCGCATCTGGTAATCTTTGTCAATGATATTGAAGCCATCGACCTTACAGTCATCGGTCCCAAACTGGAGAATCACCCTCTCTTCCCCGAACGCATCAATGTAGAATTTGCCCAGATATTGGGAGAAGGAAAAATAAGGATGCGTGTCTGGGAACGAGGCTCGGGCATCACCCAAGCCTGCGGAACCGGAGCTTGTGCCACCGCCGTGGCAGCCTTCCTCACCGGACACGCAGGGAGAGATTCTACCGTCATCATGGACGGAGGCTCACTCAACATCCGATGGGACATCGCCACCAGACATGTCCTGATGACGGGGGAAGCCACCAAAGTATTCGACGGAGAAATTGAATTAATTGAGAATTGATAATGGAAAATGAAGAATTATCCACTATCCATTAAAAATAAGAGTATGGCATTAGTTAACGAACATTTTTTAAAGCTACCGGGTAGTTATCTGTTTTCAGACATAGCCAAGAAGGTAAATACTTTCAGGATAACACATCCCAAGCAAGAGGTCATCCGTCTGGGTATCGGAGACGTTACCCGGCCACTGCCACCAGTCTGCATCGAAGCGATGCACAAGGCAGTGGAGGAGATGGCTGACGCACGGACATTCCGTGGATATGGTCCCGAGCAGGGATACGACTTCCTGATAGAAGCCATCCTCAAGCACGATTACCTTCCGCGAGGCATCCACTTCGGTCCTACGGAAATCTTCGTGAACGACGGAGCAAAGAGCGACACGGGAAACATCGGCGACATTCTCCGCCACGACAACAGCGTGGGAGTGACCGACCCTATTTATCCGGTCTATATAGACAGCAACGTGATGTGCGGACGTGCCGGAGTACTGGAGGAAAACTGCCAGTGGAGCAACGTCACCTACATGCCTTGTACCGCCGAGAACGACTTCATCCCGGAGATTCCGGACAAGCGCATCGACATCGTCTACCTCTGCTACCCCAACAACCCCACGGGCACCACCCTGACCAAGCCCGAGCTGAAGAAATGGGTGGACTATGCGCTCGCCAACGACACGCTGATTCTGTTCGATGCCGCCTACGAAGCCTTCATCCGCGAAGACGACGTGCCCCACTCCATCTATGAGATAAAGGGAGCGAAGAAATGCGCCATCGAGTTCCGCAGCTTCTCGAAGACTGCCGGATTCACGGGAGTACGCTGTGGCTACACCGTTGTGCCGAAAGAACTCACTGCCGCCACGCTGGAAGGCGAACGCATCCCACTGAACAAGCTCTGGAACCGCCGCCAATCTACCAAGTTCAACGGTACCAGCTACATCACCCAGCGGGCGGCGGAAGCCATCTACACACCGGAGGGACAGCGGCAGATAAAGGAAACGATAGATTATTATATGGACAATGCCCGGACCATGAAGCAGGGCCTTGAAACGGCCGGGCTGAAAGTCTACGGTGGTGTGAACGCTCCTTACATCTGGCTGAAAACACCCGACGGAACAAGCTCCTGGCGGTTCTTCGAACAAATGCTGTACGAAGCCAATGTAGTGGGCACACCGGGTGTAGGTTTCGGCCCCAGCGGTGAAGGATATATCCGGCTGACGGCCTTCGGCAAACATGAAGATTGCGTGGAAGCCATGAAGCGCATCCGGAAGTGGCTGAAATAAAAAAACAATTGAATTAGCGAGGTACTTGTTATAATCGAGTCGGACTGATCATCCGGAATTTTTCTAAACTTAAAGGTAAAAAGGTATGAAAACAAGAAGTGTAAAATGGGTAATAATGGCAATGGCGCTATTATCAATGGCAATGCCTTTCACGGCAAAGGCTCAGGATAAAGTGGAAGCGTCGGTAGGCGTCGACCTCGTAAGCGGTTACGTGTGGCGTGGCCAGGATTTGGGAGGGGTAAGCCTCCAGCCGAGCGCATCCATCGCCTACAAAGGTTTCTCTCTGGGAGCTTGGGGCTCCGTAGGCATCGAGAGTTCGGACACGAAAGAGTTCGAACTCATACTGGGATATTCAACCGGAGGTTTCAGCGTATCAGTGACGGACTACTGGTACAATGTGACCGGAGATGGGGTGACAGCCAAATACTTCCAGTACGGCGCACACAATGCTGCCAACTCACATCTGTTCGAAGCGCAAATCGGCTATGATTTCGGCCCCGTAGCCGTAAACTGGTACACCAACTTTGCAGGCGACGACGGTGTTGACAAAGACGGTGACCGTGCTTATTCATCCTACATCTCCGTAGCAGCTCCCTTCACACTGGGCGGACTGGACTGGACGGCCGAGATAGGCGCTACCCCTTGGGCCACGGACTTCTATGGAGCCAACGGATTTGCCGTATGCGACGTCAGCCTGGGAGTATCAAAAGACATCAAAATCACCGATTCCTTCTCCCTCCCGTTGTTTGCCAAAGCAACCTGGAATCCAAGGTCTGAAGGTGCATACTTTGTAGTCGGACTAAGCTTCTAAAAGCAAAGAACTATGATTTACACACGCCGAAAGGCAAATAGTAAATACAGTCTCTACAGACTGCGTATGGCCCTTGCCATATCGCTGGTATTCTTCATGCAGCCGGGCTTTGCACTGGTCGAAGCCGGTTTTGCAAGAGTAAAAAATACGGCCAATATCCAGATGAAGAACTTCGTTGACTTCATGTTTGGCTGTCTGCTCCACTGGTTCATCAGTTTCGGACTGATGTTCGGTGCAGGCGGATTCATAGGAATGCCCCATTTCTTCGACCTCTCGTTCTACGACGGAGGCGGGCTTCCCACGGAAGGTTTCCTGGTATTCCAGACTGTATTCTACGCTAATGATTTTATGTTTTATTAAACCAACAATTACAACTCTAAGGTATTATGTCAAAATTGAGATTCAGAGTAGTAGAAACGGCGTTTAAGAAGAAACCCGTTGCAGTGGCAGTTCCGGCGGAACGTCCGTCAGAGTATTTTGCCAAGTATGTATTCAACAAGGAGAAGATGTTCCGCTATCTGCCGAGCAAGGTGTATGCCAAACTGACGGATGTGATTGACAACGGAGCTCCGCTGGACCGCAGCATAGCCGACGAAGTTGCCGCAGGTATGAAGAAATGGGCGGTTGAAATGGGGGCGACCCACTATACGCACTGGTTTCATCCGCTGACCGAAGGTACTGCCGAAAAGCACGATGCTTTTGTGGAACACGACGGCAAAGGCGGCGTGATGGAGGAATTCACCGGCAAACTGCTCGTGCAGCAGGAACCGGACGCTTCCAGTTTCCCGAACGGCGGTATCCGCAATACGTTCGAGGCACGTGGCTACTCGGCATGGGACCCCTCCTCCCCGGCATTCATCGTAGACGACACGCTCTGCATCCCGACTATTTTCATCGCCTATACCGGTGAGTCTCTGGACTACAAGGCACCGTTGCTGAAAGCCCTGCGTGCCGTAGACAAGGCTGCCGTCGACGTATGCCACTATTTCAATCCGGAAGTAAAGAAAGTGGTTGCCTATCTGGGCTGGGAGCAGGAATATTTTCTGGTTGACGAAGGGTTGTACGCCGCACGCCCCGACCTGCTGATGACCGGACGCACGCTGATGGGCCATGACAGCGCCAAGAACCAGCAGTTGGAAGACCACTACTTCGGGGCTATTCCCAGCCGTGTGGCCGCTTTCATGAAGGAGCTGGAAATCGAAGCGCTGAAACTCGGCATCCCTGTCAAGACCCGTCACAACGAAGTGGCTCCCAACCAGTTCGAGCTGGCTCCCGTCTTCGAGGAATGCAACCTGGCGGTAGACCACAACATGCTCATCATGGCCTTGATGCGTAAAGTGGCACGTAACCACGGTTTCCGCGTACTGCTGCACGAAAAGCCCTTCAAGGGTGTCAACGGTAGCGGCAAGCATAATAACTGGTCGCTGGGTACGGATACCGGTATCCTGCTCCACGCACCCGGCAAACTGCCCGAAGAGAACCTGCGTTTCATCACCTTCGTAGTGAATACGCTGATGGCCGTATACCGTCACAACGGATTGCTGAAAGCCTCCATCTCCAGTGCGACGAACGCCCACCGGCTGGGTGCCAACGAAGCGCCTCCGGCCATCATCTCTTCCTTCCTGGGCAAGCAGTTGAGCCAGGTGCTGGAACACATCGAAGAGAGCACTAAGGACGACCTCGTCAGCCTCAGCGGCAAGCAAGGCATGAAGCTGGACATCCCGCAGATTCCGGAACTGATGATAGACAATACCGACCGTAACCGCACCAGCCCGTTCGCCTTCACCGGCAACCGCTTCGAGTTCCGCGCCGTGGGTTCCGAGGCCAACTGCGCCAGTGCCATGATTGCGCTGAACTCCGCCCTTGCCGAGCAGTTGACGGAATTCAAGAAAGATGTGGACGAACTGATTGAAAAGGGCGAGCCGAAAATCTCCGCCATCCTCGAAGTTATCCGCAAGTACATCAAGATTTGCAAACCCATCCACTTCGATGGAAACGGTTACAGTGACGAATGGAAAGCTGAAGCTGCCCGTCGTGGTCTGGATTGCGAGACAAGTGTCCCCGTCATCTTCGACAACTACCTGAAACCGGAGAGCATCCGGATGTTCGAGTCCATCGGCGTCATGACGAAGAAGGAACTGGAAGCCCGCAACGAGGTGAAATGGGAAATGTACACCAAGAAAATACAGATTGAAGCCCGTGTGCTCGGAGATTTGGCCATGAACCACATTATTCCCGTAGCTACACAGTATCAGTCGGATTTGATTGACAATGTCTACAAGATGAAAGACCTGTTCCCCGCAGAGAAGGCTGCAAAACTGTCTGCCAAGAATCTGGAACTCATCGAAGAGATTGCCGACCGTACCGCCTTCATCAAGGAGCATGTGGATGCCATGATCGAGGCGCGCAAAGTGGCCAACAAAATTGAGAGTGAACGTGAAAAAGCCATCGCCTACCACGACAACATCGTACCGATGATGGAGGAAATCCGTTACCACATCGACAAGCTGGAACTCATCGTCGACAATCAGATGTGGACGTTGCCCAAATATCGCGAGTTACTGTTTATAAGATGAAAAATGAAGGATGAATCCTTAATCCCTATCTCATTCTTTTGTTGGTTGTTTTAAGTTTGCAGGGGGGAGAGGTGCCGCGAGGCAGTTCTCTCTCTTTTTTCGTCCATGCCAACAGTTGGCGGTAAGCCGGAAATAACCTATCTTTGCCCGTCAGATAAAACAATCCTGTCATCATGAAGAATTTACGTAATTGCTATGCAGCGTTCCTACTGTTTGCCTTGCTGTTCGTTTCGGCTGCTGCCCCGGCACAAACCGATCTGCAGCAAAAACTGGGTCGGATTTCCACCATTACGGAAACCCGTCCGTTGGAGTCTACCCGGTTCTCCGAGAAGTATGTAACCTATTTCACCCAGCCGTTGGACCACCGTCATCCCGAAAAGGGCAGTTTCCACCAACGTGTAATTGTCTCCCACGTCGGCTTCGACCGTCCCACAGTGATTGTAACCGAAGGCTATGGAGCCGCCTATGCCCTCAACCCCAAGTATCGCGAGGAACTTTCCGAGCTGCTCGATGCCAACATGATTTTTGTGGAATACCGTTATTTCCTGGAATCCACCCCTGAGCCTAAAGACTGGCAATACCTCACCGCCGAGAATTCTGCCGACGACCTCCACGCCGTCCGCAACGCCTTTAAAAGCATCTATCCCGGCAAATGGATTGCGACCGGCATCAGCAAGGGCGGACAGACTACCCTGCTCTACCGCACGTTCTATCCGGACGACGTGGATATTTCCGTGCCTTATGTAGCTCCGCTCTGCTACGGGGCAGAAGACGGACGCCACGAGCCTTTCCTCAGGAAAGTGTCTACTCCGGAAGACCGCAAACGGATTGAGGACTTCCAGTTGGAAGTGTTGAAACGGAAAGCCGCACTGCTCCCCCGCTTTGAGAAATATTGCGATGAAAAAGGACTCAAGTTCCGTGCACCCGTTGAAGAGATATACGACTATTGTGTGCTGGAGTATTCTTTTGCCCTTTGGCAGTGGGGAACTCCCGTCAGCAGCATCCCTGCCACCACGGCCTCGGACGATGAGATATTTGCCCATCTGCTCGACATCAGTAATCCCGACTACTTCATTGCCGACAGTCCCACAGCCTCGTTCTTCGTACAGGCCGCCCGCGAACTGGGCTATTATGGCTACGATACGAAGCCTTTCAAGAAGTATCTTTCCATCCAATCGAGTAAGGATTACCTGCATCGCCTGATGCTTCCCGAAGAGCTGAAAGACATGCCCTTCGACAAGACCCTAAGCAAGAAAATCACGAAGTTCCTGAAAGAGAATGACCCGAAGATGATATTCATCTACGGACAGAACGACCCGTGGACAGCTGCCGGAGTGACCTGGCTGAAAGGAAAGAAAAACATCCATGTATTCGTAGAGCCCGGAGGAAGCCATCGGGCACGCATCGGTACACTGCCCGACGTTCAAAAGCAAGAAGCCATTTCACTGATAAACAAGTGGCTGCAAGAATAAAAAGACAGATGGTCCGCTTGATTGAAACAGACCATCTATTCAATGCCAACAGACCATGCGTTCAGGGTAAACAGACCATCTGTTTACAACCAACGCATGGTCCGTTTTTTTATTCTACGATTTCAGCATCTTCAATGTTATTGATTTCTCTTGAAGAGGAGTCCTTTGTACCCGATGCTTTGGGACGGCGACGCGTAAACTTGAACCAGTTCAGCAGTTCCGAAGCCGCATAGACCAGACTGCTGATGCCGATAATAATAAATGCCGTGGAGCGTACTCCCGTAGGATTGAACAGCGCAACCAAGCCGGCAAGCAGAATCAATACCGGAACCACATAAAAACCTCCCGGTACCGGCATCCAGCGACGGGCAGCGGAAAGCGAAGCAATCTGTTGCACTCCTCCCATCACCAAGATAAATCCCAATACAAATGTCAGCAAATCGGCAAAGAAACCGGGCATAATAATCAGCCACAAGCCAAACAGCAGGCTGCCTACTCCCTCGATAGGGAAGCGGCGGCGCATCTCCGTGCTCTGTGCAAAGTAGCCTATGA
Source organism: Bacteroides sp. AF25-5LB (assembly GCF_003602965.1). Classification (NCBI taxonomy): domain Bacteria; kingdom Pseudomonadati; phylum Bacteroidota; class Bacteroidia; order Bacteroidales; family Bacteroidaceae; genus Bacteroides; species Bacteroides sp. AF25-5LB. The sequence goes on along the minus strand of NZ_QTMC01000005.1, from coordinate 67,114 downwards.
TGCTGATGAGCGAAGGCACCAGGAAAATGACACCTATCGTAATCACAAAGTAATCACCGGCTTGGTCGGGAAACATCACCAGCACCAAACCGATAACCAGTGCACATATAGCACGCAAAAATGAATAACTTAATCCTTTCATGAGTCTATGTTTTTTTGCGAAGATACATCTTTATCCGAATAACTCCACACGAAAATCCCGAAAAATCAGTTTACATTCAGCCAGGCATTCATATCTTCGGCCACAAAGAGCCAGTATAATAACAACAGTACAGCAATAACCACGCCTATGGCAACTAAATGTTTTCTATTCATAGTTTGTTCCTTTCTTTTTTTGAATGAATATTCGTTTTTACTACACTTATAAGAACAATATTTCAAGAAAAATGTTCTTATCCAGAAAAAAAGTCATATTTATTTTGGCAGTTAAAACAAAGTGCTTATATTTGTCGCGAAAACGAAGACAGGCTGCACCTCAGCATAAAAAATGAACAAGTTCATTTTATTATACATTCGGTTTGCACTGTCTTTGCCCCCGATAAAACAAAAAAGTCAATGAAAACAATGTTAGTAAATACATATTGGTGGTGGCACCCGTTACAACTCCGACAGTCGTAAGGGAGCAGCGCTCGTATGTATATATGTAATATATAGTAAAAAACAAAAAGAGCCCTGTCGCACCAAGCGACGGGGCTTTTTTCGTTTAAGCAATAATGCGTTTTGATTTCTGAAATAGTAAATAGTAAATCGTCAAATAGTAAATAACATGATGAATTTCTTAGTTGACAAAGAAGGTTATTACGGAGAGTTCGGCGGGGCATACGTTCCCGAAATCCTCCACAAATGTGTAGAAGAGTTGCAGAACACCTACCTCAAGGTGCTGCAAAGTGAGGACTTCAAGCGTGAATACGACCAGTTGCTGCGCGACTACGTGGGACGCCCTTCCCCACTCTACTTGGCACACCGCTTGTCCGAGAAGTACGGTTGCCGGATTTACCTCAAGCGTGAAGACCTGAACCATACCGGTGCCCACAAAATCAACAACAGCATCGGGCAGGTATTGCTGGCACGCCGCATGGGCAAGCGCCGCATCATCGCCGAAACCGGAGCCGGACAGCACGGTGTGGCCACAGCCACCGTCTGCGCCTTGATGAACATGGAATGCATCGTCTACATGGGTAAGACCGACGTAGAGCGCCAGCGCGTCAATGTGGAGAAGATGAAGATGCTCGGCGCCACCGTCGTTCCCGTCACCAGTGGTAATATGACGTTGAAGGACGCCACCAACGAAGCCATCCGCGACTGGTGCTGCCATCTCTCAGACACCTACTACGTGATAGGTTCCACCGTCGGCCCGCATCCGTACCCCGACATGGTGGCACGCCTGCAGTCCGTCATCAGCGAAGAAATCAGGAAACAACTTCTTGAGCATGAAGGACGTAGCTGCCCCGATTACCTCATCGCCTGCGTAGGTGGAGGAAGCAATGCAGCCGGCACCATCTATCACTACGTCAACGACCCGCACGTGCAAATCGTCCTCGCCGAAGCCGGAGGAAAAGGCATTGAAACGGGAATGACAGCCGCCACCATCGCCCTCGGCAAGATGGGCATCATCCACGGCTCGCGCACCTACGTCATCCAGAACGAGGACGGACAGATAGAAGAGCCCTATTCCATCTCTGCCGGACTGGACTATCCGGGCATCGGCCCCATGCACGCCAACCTTGCCAAGCAGAAGCGTGCCATCGTCCTCGCCGTCAACGACGACGAAGCCATCCGCGCCGCCTACGAACTGACCCGGCTCGAAGGCATCATCCCCGCATTGGAAAGTGCCCACGCACTGGGTGCGCTGGAGAAGATGAGGTTCAAGCCGACGGACGTGGTGGTGCTGACGGTGTCGGGACGGGGGGATAAGGATATAGAGACGTATTTGAGTGATGAGTTATAAGTGATAAGTGATGAGCTATTTGAAAATACGAGATACAATGAAATAAAATACAAGATACAATGAAACAATATGATTATAAAACAGTCAGCCGCACCATGCTCGGTGACTTGCATACGCCGGTGAGCACGTATCTGAAGGTGCGCGACATCTTTCCGCAGAGCGCACTTATGGAGAGTTCCGACTATCACGGCAGTGAGAACAACCGCTCGTTCATCGCTCTGTGTCCGCTGGCAAGTGTCAGCATAGACCACGGCACGGCTATCTTCCGCCTGCCGGACGACAGCCGCGAAGAGCATCCCATAACCGATGCATACCGGGTAGAGAATGCCTTGAACGATTTCCTTGCCCACTTCCGCGTGGAGGGCGAATACAGCAATTACTGCGGACTCTACGGATACACCTCCTTCAATGCGGTCCGCTACTTCGAGAATATCCCTGTGAAGGACAGCCGCGAAGCTACCAACGATGCGCCGGACATGCTGTACATATTATATAAGTACCTCATCGTCTTCAACGACTTCAAGAATGAGATGCTGCTCCTCGAGATGCTGGCGCCCGGCGAGACCAGCGAACTGGACCAGGTGCAGAAGGCCATCCATAACCGCAACTACACCGCCTACGATTTCCGCGCCATCGGCCCCACCACCTCTCCGCTTACGGACGAGGAGCACAAGGCGAATATCCGCCGGGGCATCGCCCACTGTCTGCGCGGCGACGTTTTCCAGATAGTCCTCTCCCGCCGGTTCGAGCAGCGTTTCACGGGCGATGACTTCAAGCTCTACCGTGCCCTGCGCAGCATCAACCCTTCTCCCTATCTGTTCTATTTCGACTTCGGGGGCTTCCGCATTTTCGGCTCGTCTCCCGAAACCCATTGCCGCATCGAAGGCCGCCATGCCTATATCGACCCCATTGCCGGAACCACGAAGCGCACCGGCGATGCAGAGCAGGACGCCCTCAATGCCCGGTACCTGCACGACGACCCCAAAGAGAACGCCGAACACGTGATGCTGGTGGACCTTGCCCGCAACGACCTCTCCCGCAACTGCCACGATGTAAAGGTGGACTTCTATAAGGAGATGCAGTATTACAGCCATGTTATCCACCTCGTCAGCCGTGTCAGCGGAACGCTCCGCGAAGAGGCCGACCCCGTCAAGGCCTTCATCGACACCTTCCCTGCCGGTACCCTGAGCGGCGCCCCGAAAGTACGCGCCATGCAGCTCATCAGCCAGCTGGAACCGCACAACCGTGGAGCCTACGGAGGCTGCATCGGTTTCATCGGACTGAACGGCTCGCTGAACCAGGCGATTACGATTCGTACTTTTGTCAGCCGCAATGGTGTCCTCTGGTTCCAGGCAGGCGGCGGCATCGTAGCCAAGAGCAACGACGAGTACGAACTGCAAGAGGTGAACAACAAGCTCGGCGCACTGAAAAAGGCGATTGAGATGGCGGAAAAAATGTGAGTTCATGTACGATTTGACGATTTACGATGTACGATTTGCCATGCGGCGTACATTGCGCAGCCAAATCGTACATCGTAAATAAAGTAACTTCAATCGTACATCGTAAATCGTCAAATAGTAAATAAAATAGATTGTAAATACAAAAGATGAAAACAGTTATCATAGACAATTACGACTCCTTCACCTACAACCTTGCCCATCTGGTGAAAGAGCTTGGCGCAGAAGTGGATGTGCTGCGCAACGATAAATTCCGGCTCGAAGAATTGGAGCCATACGATAAAATCATCCTCTCACCCGGCCCCGGTGTCCCCGAGGAAGCCGGACTGTTGCTGGATGTCATCCGCACCTATGCCGGACGGAAACCCATACTCGGTGTCTGTCTGGGCGAACAAGCCATCGGACAAGCGTTCGGTGGAAAGCTGGTCAATCTGGAAGAGGTGTTCCATGGGGTACAGACGGAGATAAGGAGGAAGGAGGAAAGACTAGGGACAAGGGATGAAGGATTAGGGGGAAAGGATTATAAAGGTATTTCTCTCGAAGAAGACTATATCTTCTGCGGTTTACCCAATAGGATTCCCGTCGGACGATACCACTCCTGGGTAGTGGATACGAAGGAGTTTCCCGACGAACTTGCCATTACCGCCATCAGCCCCGAAGGACAAATCATGGCGCTGAAACATCGGGAGTATGACATACACGGCATCCAGTTCCATCCTGAATCGGTACTGACACCCGACGGAAAAACAATCGTAAAAAACTGGCTTTTCAAATGAGGCACTTCAGAAAAAGAGTAAATTCAATCGTCAAATCGTAAATAAATAGATGAAAGCAATACTCACCCGTCTCTTCAATCACGAAGAGCTCACGTCGGAGGAGACCAAACAAATCCTCCTCAACATCACCAAGGAAATGTATCCTGAGGCGCAGATAGCAGCCTTGCTCACTGCCTTCCAGATGCGGAGCATCACTGTGGACGAGCTTATCGGTTTCCGCGAAGCACTGATGGAGACACGCCTTCCCATCGACTTCGCCCCCTATCGCCCCATCGACATTGTAGGTACGGGCGGCGACGGAAAGAACACCTTCAACATCTCCACCTGCGCTTGCTTCGTGGTGGCGGGAGCCGGCTACAAGGTTGCCAAGCACGGCAACTACGGAGCCACTTCCGTGAGCGGAGCCAGCAATGTCATCGAGCAGCACGGCGTACGCTTCACCAACAACCCCGACACGCTGAAACGCAGCATGGAGGAGTGCAACATCGCCTACCTTCATGCCCAACTTTTCAACCCGGCGATGAAGTTTGTCGGTCCCGTACGCAAGACGCTGGGAGTACGCACCTTGTTCAATCTGCTCGGCCCACTGGTGAATCCATGCTGCCCGGCATACCAGCTGCTCGGTGTGGCAGACCTCTCGCAGATGCGCCTATACACCAACGTATTCTATAAGCTCGGCATTGACTTTGCCGTAGTCAACAGCCTCGACAGCTACGACGAAATCTCCCTGACGGACGAGTTCAAGGTGATGACCCGCAACTACGAGCGCATCTACCGTCCGCAGGCCCTCGGCTTCAAAGATGCCCGTCCCGAAGAACTCTTCGGTGGCGCATGCAAGGAAGATGCCGCCCGCATCTTCGACAATATCCTTACGGGGCATGCCACACCTGCACAAACGCAATGCGTCATTGTCAACGCCGCCTTTGCCATCCAGGTGATGGAGCCGCAGAAAGAGATTGAAGAGTGCATCGCCATCGCACGCGAATCACTGGATAGCGGACGGGCGCTGGCTACACTGAAAAAATTTATCGAGATTAATAAATGAAGCAATGAAAGATATACTGTCCGAAATCATCGCCCATAAGCAAACAGAGATTGAACTGCAGAAGCAAACCGTCTCTCCGAAGCAGTTGCAGGAGCAAGCCGAAGTCATCATCCGGGAGAATGCGGTCCACCGCCGCAGCATGAAGCAGGCCCTTGCCGCTTCTTCTACAGGAATCATCTCCGAGTTCAAACGCTGTTCACCCTCCAAAGGCTGGATAAACGAGGCTGCCCAAGCAGAGGAAATACCCGCCTCCTACGAAGCCGCCGGCGCCGCCGCCCTCTCCATCCTGACGGATGAGAAGTTCTTCGGCGGTACGCTGCGCGACATCCGCACGGTCCGTCCGCTCGTCCGCATCCCCATTCTGCGCAAGGACTTCATCATCGACGAGTACCAGCTTCTGCAAGCCTGCATCGTAGGTGCCGACGCCGTACTGCTCATTGCCGCCTGCCTCAGTCCGGAGCAGTGCAGCACCCTCACCGCCCAAGCCCACGAACTCGGGCTGGAGGTATTGCTCGAAATCCACAGCCCTTCGGAACTCTCCTATATAAATAAGGAGGTCGACATGGTGGGTGTCAACAACCGCAACCTCGGCTCTTTCGTCACCGATGTGGAAAACTCCTTCCGGATAGCCCGGCAACTGCGCGAAGCCACCCACGGACCGGCATCCCCGCTCCTTGTCTCCGAAAGCGGCATCTCCGACCCCGAAACCATCTGCCGCCTGCGTGCCGCCGGCTTCCGCGGTTTCCTCATCGGCGAAACCTTCATGAAAACAGCCAACCCGGGCGAAACCCTGAAAAAGTTCATCCAAGACAGTCTCTTAATTAATAATTGAAAGTTGAAAGTTGATAATTGTAAATACAAAAGTCTCTCATACAGCGTTACATCGCGCAGCCAAATAGTAAATAGTAAATAGTAAATAGTAAATAAAATGTCTCCTCTCATCAAAGTATGCGGAATGACCGAAGCAGAAAACATCCGCAATGTAGAACTGCAAGGTGTAGATATGATTGGTTTTATCTTCTACCCCAAATCTCCCCGTTGTCTGTGCCAGATGCCCGGGTATCTGCCAGCCTGCGCCAAGCGCGTCGGCGTCTTTGTCAACGAAAGTAAGGAAAACATCCTGATGTATACCGACCGTTTCGGCCTTGACTACATCCAGCTGCATGGCAATGAAGCTCCCGAGTACTGCCGTTCCCTGCACAATGCAGGCCTGCACCTCATCAAGGCTTTCTCTATCTTGCTGCCCAAGGACCTGCTTGCCGTATCTGCCTACAATGGTCTGTGCGACTACTACCTCTTCGACACCAAGACCCCGCAGTACGGCGGTTCCGGCAACCAGTTCGACTGGAACCTCCTGCACCGCTACAACGGTCCCACCCCGTTCCTGCTTAGCGGTGGCATCAACCCCTACAGCGTAAAAGCCCTCCGGGAGTTCCGCCATCCCTATTTCGCAGGTATCGACATCAACAGCCGTTTCGAGACGACACCGGGAATAAAGGATGTGGAACGCATCGCAAACTTCCTGAAAGAACTCAATGGATTTACTATTTGACGATTTACTATTTACCATGTACAATGTACAATTTGCCATGCGGCGTACATTGCGCAGCCAAATAGTAAATAGTAAATTGTAAAATTGTAAATCGTAACATGCAGCATATATTGCGCAGCCAAATAGTAAATAGTAAATTGTAAAATTGTAAATAGTATGTTGAACCGCATTAACCAACTTTTCCAGGACAGCCCCAAGAATCTGCTGTCCATTTACTTTTGTGCAGGCTGTCCCAACCTCGACGGTACTGCCGACGTTATCCGTGCCCTCGAAAGAAACGGAGTCAGCATGATTGAAATCGGAATTCCGTTCAGTGACCCCATGGCCGACGGCATTGTCATCCAGAATGCCGCCACCCGCGCCCTGCACAACGGCATGTCCCTCCGCCTGCTTTTCGAACAATTGCACGACATCCGTCGCGATGTCCGCATCCCGCTTGTCTTTATGGGGTACCTCAATCCCATCATGCAGTTCGGCTTCGAAGCCTTCTGCCAGAAGTGCGTGGAATGCGGCATCGACGGCGTCATTATTCCCGACCTCCCCTTCCGCGATTACGAAGAGAGTTACAAAGCCATCGCTTTGAAGTATGATATCCGTGTCATCATGCTCATTACCCCCGAAACCAGCGAAGCCCGCGTCCGCGAAATAGACGCCCACACCGACGGATTCATCTATCTGGTGTCCAGTGCCGCCACCACCGGTGCCCAAAAAGACTTCGACACCCGGAAGCAAGCCTACTTCAAGAAGATAGAGGATATGAACCTGCGCAATCCACGCATGGTAGGCTTCGGCATCAGCAACAAGCAGACATTCGATGCCGCCTGCGCCCACTCATCCGGTGCCATCATCGGCAGCCGCTTCGTCACGTTGCTCAACGAGAAGGAAGGAGATGCGGAAAAAGCTATCAGGCAGTTGAAAGAAGAGGTAAGAAAGTTATGAGTGATATCACTCATAACTTTTTTCGCTATCTTTGTACCCCAAAAAGAACCCAAATACGAAATTTATGAAAGTCGATTGCCCTTCCGTACTATTGATTTACACTGGTGGAACTATCGGAATGATAGAAAATCCCGAGACCGGTGCGCTTGAGAACTTCAACTTCGACCAACTGCTGCAACATGTTCCCGAACTGAAGCGCTTCAACTACCGCATCTCTTCCTATCAGTTCGACCCGCCTATCGACTCTTCCGATATGGAACCTTCCCTCTGGGCAAAGATTGTAAAAATCATCAACTACAACTACGACAATTTCGACGGCTTCGTCATCCTGCACGGTACCGATACGATGGCCTATACAGCCTCCGCACTCAGCTTCATGCTCGAGAACCTTTCCAAGCCGGTCATCCTCACCGGTTCCCAGCTTCCCATCGGCACCCTGCGCACCGACGGGAAAGAGAACCTCATCACCGCCATTGAAATAGCCGCCGCCAAGCATCCGGACGGTACTCCTATCGTCCCCGAAGTGTGCATCTTCTTCGAGAACGAGCTGATGCGGGGCAACCGTACCACCAAAATCAATGCCGAGAATTTCAATGCTTTCCGCTCCTTCAACTATCCCGCACTGGCAAAGGCAGGCATCCATATCCGTTATAACGAGCACCTCATCCACCGTCCCGACCCGTCACGCCCCATGAAGCCGCACTACCTTTTCGACACCAATGTCGTAGTGCTCACCCTCTTTCCCGGCATCCAGGAAAGCATCATCAACTCCGTGCTTCATGTTCCCGGCCTGAAAGCTGTTGTCCTCAAGACCTTCGGTTCCGGCAATGCCCCCCAGAAAGAATGGTTCATCCGCCAGCTGAAAGAAGCCAGCGAACGTGGCATTGTCATCGTCAACATCACCCAATGCCAAAGTGGCGCCGTCGAGATGGGACGTTACGAAACCGGTCTGCAACTTCTCCAGGCAGGTGTCATCAGCGGCTATGACAGTACCCCCGAATGTGCCGTCACCAAACTCATGTTCCTCCTGGGACACGGACTGGACCAAGCCGAAATCCGCCACCGCATGAATTCCGACCTGGCAGGAGAAATCACCAAGATTCAGTAAAGCAGCAACACAGAGGGTATATAGTTATATTGACAATTTTCAAAATAAACTTGTTTTATCTATTCGCACAAAAGCGTTAAAAAGGGTTAATCACCATGCTTTTATCCCCCATTAATAAAGCTTATTAGTTTAAATAAACGTACTTTTGCTTACAATCAAGCAAAACAAATGTAAAATATGGGAGAAAATACCCTATACAAACGCTTTCTGCCACTTGTTATTCTTACAGTAGGCATACTGCTGCAGGGTTGTAAAGACGATGTTTTTAACCCCGAAAAAGTGAAAGCAGCCTATCAAGACAGGTTTCCGGTCAAGAACATAGACCCGGCTATGGATTGGAAAATGACTCAGCAGGTCCGGGTCAATGTTTCTGTATCCGAAGATACCGGCATCGACTATACCATACGTATTTACGACAAGAACCCCTTAATCAGCCGGTCATCTGCCAAACTGCTGGCAGAAGGCACCGCCAATAATACAACAGTATTTACTACCGTCATGGACTGCCCTTCTGTACTGACGAGCGCTTTTGTGTGCCGCACCGATACACACAGCCGCAACATAGTAAAATATGTATCCATCCAAAACGGTCAGCTCCATGCCGCTTTCGGCAATTCCCTTGCAACTACACGTACCGCATGGACGCGCAGTGTCAGCATCGAGACCTATTCACCGGAAAAGTCTGAGGCGGAAATCACCGCAATGCTATCAAGCGCCGAAGAAATAAGGCCGAATACCGATTTTCAAAACGGAAAAGCCTACAAAATCTCCAAAGACAATATATATAGGAATAAAATCAGCAAGGACGGCATGGGAAGTGACAATCCGGCCATCATCATCATTGAAGGCAGCTGGGAACCCAATGGAAACAACATGACCGTTGAACGAGGCTTCGAATTCTATGTGATTGACGGAGGGGAAATCGTGATACCGGACGAGCACACCTTCACTTTAGTGCAATCCAGCCGGTTTATCGTCTACGCGGGTGGAACCATCAAAGGGAACGACATCGAATTGACCAATGCATCCGGAGGCAGCTACAACTACAATGCCGGCACCATAGAAATAGATGATTTCCATGTCAGCCAGGGAGGAGTATTCTATAATTGCGGTACCGTACGTGTCGATGAAATGAATTTCGACAGCGGATGCAAATTCATCAACCAGGGCAAAGCCTACATCGGGAAAACCCACAGCAACATCACTATAGACAACGGATGCTATCTATATACGGAAGAATTTGTAGGCACACTGAACATGGGAGACACCTCTTCTGCAGAGATAGAGGATTTCGGGGACCATAGCAACAATTACAACACCAGAATCACAATGGGTGACAACTCCATGATAACCGTACTTGATGAAGCAGAATTGTCACAAGCACAATTTATGGGCTCAAACAATGAATATGCACTGGTAAAAATCAATAAAGTTGAAGATATAGGGAATTTTTCCAGCCAGGGAAACATTCATTATGAAGTGAAAGAAATTGACGATGATATCACTGAGGACATCTGGTGGGAAGCCAAATTCCTTGATGCCATCAAGAATACCGAAGGAACCATATCCAAATGGGGAGAATCCCCCATCACCATTCCCGCCGGAGACTGCACGGGCGAAGGCAATACTCCGAACGAGTCCGGCTCAGAGCCCCCTACAGACCCAGTCTCCTATACGTACGTATTCGAAGACAACTTCCCGTTGGTAGGCGACTATGACTTCAACGACGTGGTCTTGGACGTGGAGACCTACTATCACCGCGAGAAAAAGACGAACCACATCAAGCGCATACAGCTCGACGTGACCCTTGCTGCGGCAGGAGCAAGCAAGCCGTTGGGCGTAGGGCTCCGGATTACCGGAATCAATAAATCCGATATCCGGGAAATCAAGACCGGAGGCGACGATTCGCGTTTCCAGGAGTCATTCAACAGCTCGTACAACAAATTCAAGTACAATAACGCTACTTATATGGAAGATTCCGATCCGAATGTCATAATCCCCATCGCAGGCGAAGTACACAATGTATTTGGAGTTGAATCGGGTAAGATGGTAAATACCGGCATTGGAGTGACCGCCAAAGAGTATACTTATAAAGTCATTATTGAACTGGCAGACCAAAACCGGACAGAACCCCTATTCTCAAAAGACAATCTGGACTTCTTCATCTGTTATCAATATAAAAGCATGGAACAACGCATGGAAGTTCATCTTTACGAATTTTGGGGATATGGCGCCACTGCCGCCGGAACCATACAGCAAGAGAATCTTGACTTAGCAGGCAACAACACATGGGCAATCTGCGTGCCGTATGGCTTCCGCTATCCCAAGGAAACCATCAATATTTCACGCACTGATATCCCCGAAGCAAGCGCATATCCGGAATTCATCTATTGGGCCCAAGACAGAACCCAGTATACGGAATGGTACGAACACCCGGTAGAAGAAAATGTATATAGATAAATATAGCAAACAATTATCATAAGCAATGAAACAAATATTATTTGTAGATGACAAACCTGCCATAGGCAAGGTACTCTCGGTCTATTTAGGAAAAGAAAATGAGCTGGTCTATTTCGAAGATCCCGTCAGAGCCATAGAATGGCTGAATGAGGGGAACGAGCCCGCTCTCATCATTTCGGACATACGCATGCCCAAAATGACCGGAGGTGAATTTCTGGCATATCTGAAAGGCAATTCACTGTTCAAGGACATTCCGGTTGTGATGCTTTCCAGTGAGGAAAGTACCACCGAGCGCATCAACCTGCTCGAAGCAGGAGCCGAGGATTTCATACTGAAACCTTTCAATCCTATGGAGCTGAAGGCCCGCATCAAGAAATTTCTCTAAACAACAAAATCAATGGATATGTTATATTATATCTACATAGGTAGCAACCGCGTCACCATCGGCCACTTGAGCAAAATTGCGGGAGGCATGTTCATGGCTGTTTCATCCTGCAACAAAGCGGCGAAAGTCATCGACGGTATCCGCGAACGGTACAACACATCCATTCTTTACGAAGAAAGTACCCCTCAAAAGGACAGCCAGGACATCACTTTCCTGCACAAGCGCTTCCCCCGTGTCTACATCATCCTCATCACCGAAGGGTTGCAGAAGGAACACCGCAAGCTCTATCTGCAGGCAGGTGTCAACAACACCCTTTCCCCTATGGCCAGCGAAGAGAGCCTCCAGCAAATGACGAAATCCCTCCGGTTGCGCAAGGAGCACAAACTGCAGGAATTCAGCCAGTCACACCGTAAGATATTCAACACCTTCCACCTGCCTATGTGGAAACGTATCTTCGATATACTGTTTGCGTGTGCAGTGCTCGTTGTGCTTTCTCCGCTACTCATTGCCACAGCCATAGCCATCCGCATGGAGAGTAAAGGCAAAGTGATTTACAAATCCCAGCGTGTAGGCAGCAACTACCAGATATTCAACTTCTTGAAGTTCCGCTCCATGTACACCAATGCAGACAAGCGCCTGAAAGAACTGAATGCCCTCAACCAATATAAGATAGAGGAAGAGCTTACGGACGAGCAGCCCGATATCCGCTTCGACGACCTGACCGGCACTTCCGAAGAGGAGGCTACCCTGCTGATTTCGGACGATTTTGTCATCTCCGAAGAAGATTTCCTTAAAAAGAAGGCCCAAGAAAAACAGAATACGTTTGTCAAGATAGAGAACGATCCCCGTGTCACCCGCGTAGGCCGTTTCATCCGCAAGTACAGCATTGACGAACTGCCGCAGCTGTTCAACGTCCTCAAAGGGGACATGAGCATCGTGGGCAACCGCCCGCTCCCCCTCTACGAAGCCGAGCTGCTGACCAGCGACGCATATATCGAACGCTTCATGGCCCCTGCCGGACTGACAGGACTGTGGCAAGTGGAGAAACGAGGTGGCGCCGGGAAGATGTCGGCCGAAGAACGCAAACAACTGGACATTAAATACGCCAAAGAATTCTCATTCTGGCTGGACATGAAGATACTGTGCAAAACGCTGACGGCATTTGTACAAAAAGAGAATGTATAAAATAAAGATAACAGGAATTATATGGCTTTAGAGACAATAAAAAGATATATCAGTTCCATCATTTACAGTGTAATCCTCTTAGGATTGTTGGGGGTGTCTTTGTCTGTGGCTGCGCAGCAGGAGTTGACACGGGAGGAGCGCATCAAGATATTGGAACAGCTCAAAATGGAGGACAAAAAAATAGAAGTCAACACATTGGGTTTAATCAGTTCGAAGACATCAATAGATATTGAGAATTTAGAGTTGCCTCCTCTATCCGTCTTTCTTGATGCAGTAACAGAGAATGCGTCAGTAAAAAGAGCCCAATCCCAAGTAGAGCAAGTCAAGAACCAATATCGCCTGGAAAAAAGGAATTGGTGGAACTACTTCAGGCTGAACGGTAACTATTCTTACGGACGCTACAACATCATAGGCAATGCCAGTGACGAGTTCACCCCTATGTACCAGACAACGATGTCAAGTGCCCAGCACAACTTCAATGTCGGGGCCAGCGTCGGTGTCAGCCTGGGTGATCTATTCAACCGTCCGTTGAAACTGAAAGATTATCGCTACCAGATAGAACAATTGCAATATGTACAAGAAGATGTCATGGAAGAACGGAGACTAAAGGTCTTGGAAGCCTACAATGCAGTTACCGAACAATTAGCCACCATCAAAGCCAAAGCAGAAACGGCTGCCTTGTATAATGCACAAATGAAAATATCTGAAAACAATTTCATACAAGGAGCCATCGACATCATTGCACTTTCTTTAGAGCGTGCGCGCCGCACCGGTGCCGTGACCACGTATGAGCAGAGTCGTGTAGCTTTACACAATTCAATTGTATTATTGGAAATGTTGACTAATGTAAAAGTTATAACAGACAAGTAAACTAATTATGAATATAGTACAATTTTTGGCAAGCTTCTTTTACCGCATCCGTTATTGGTTATTGTGGGGAAGTCTTCTTGTTACGGCATTGGTCATATACTTTACCCAATTTTTACCATACAGTTATACGGTAAACAGTAGTTTATATGCAGGCGTAACCAATAGTACCAATTTGGATGGAAGCCAGCTTATCAACATCAACAGTACTTTCGACAATATCATTAATATTGGCAAGTCCAAAAACACTTTGGCAAAGGTTTCCGTTCGACTGCTTGCAACCAATCTTGTACACGGTGATGAATGGAAAGACAATATGTACATTCAAGCCAAACATTACAGACAACTTGTCCAAATCCTTCCAAAAGAAGTATTGGCTTTGGTAGACCGTTCCTCTTTGGATAAAACCGTAACTAATTTAATGAATTACAGAAAGGAGAACAGTAGCAATTTTGTCTATTCCATATTCAACCGCCCTTATCCGTTTTATAGCTATAACGCATTAAATTCAATCACCATTAAACGATTGGGTACCAGTGACCTGATAGAATTGGTATATACCTCCTCCGATCCCGGTATTACGCAAAACACCCTCAAGATATTGGAAGATGAACTGTTAAAGGCTTATGAGCAACTCCGGTTCAGTGCCACAAACAGTGCTATCGCCTATTTTGAAGAACAAGTGCGAATAGCCAAAAAAGCACTTACTGCAGAAGAAGATGATTTGACAGACTATAGTGTTCAAAAACAAGTCATCAACTACGACGAACAATCCAAGGCATTGGCTTTGACCAAATATGCGACAGACGACCGTATGGAAGCAGTGCAACGAAATTATGGAAGTGCAGTAGCCTTGCGCCAAATGTTAGAGAATAAAATGGACATACGGGCCAAGATTATACGCACAAATACGAATTTATTACAAGAGTTGGAAAAAGTCAGCACCTTGAACCAAAGCATTCTCGAACAAGAAATTTTTACCACAGAACAAAGTCAGAAGAAAAGTGATAAACTTCAAAGAGAAAAAGATGCTCTGCAAAAGGCAGAAGAAAAAATAAGCCATCTCTCCGATAATTTAAACGAGTATGGTTTCTCCAAGGAGGGTGTAGGCATTCGAGAAATGGTGACAGAATGGCTGACGGCATGCATCAATGAGGCGAAAGCCAAAGCTGAAGTGAAAGTATTGGTTGACCGCCAACGGGACATTATCGGCCAATACCGGGAATTCTCACCCGTAGGCACTCAAATCAAGCGAAAAGAACGTGCCGTAGGCATTGCCGAAGACAATTACCGCCGACAAATAGGAGGCCTTGCTGAAGCACACCTCCGTTTGCAGAATATCAAGATGACAACTGCCAACCTGCAGGTCATAGCATCACCCGAGTATCCGCTGACAGACAATGGCAGAAAAAGAATTATCTACGTCCTTGCGGCATTCTTCGGCAGTTTAATATTCATAAGCGGTTACTTCCTGCTGATTGAATTGTTAGACCGCACTCTCCGAGACCCTGACCGCAGCAAACGTCTGACCGGACTATCTGTCATTGCAGCATTCAACGGTGTAAGCAACTTAAAATTCCGTGGATTCCTCAAGGCTTGCAACCGGCTTGCCGCAGCCTACAGTTGCCGACAATTCAACAACTACTTACATCCGGATCGTCCCACCGTCATAAACCTGCTCAGCATGGAGAAACGTGAAGGGAAATCATTCCTTGCCAAATATTTCATCGATTACTGGGAAACTGAGGGTATGAAAGTGCGCCTTGTAAAATACGACCACGATTTCGACACCCAAAACAAGGGATATGTACAAGCTCAAGAATTGTCTGACTTCTGGGCTTTAAATGAAGCAGAAGAAATACCGGACATTATTTTAGTGGAATATCCTGCTGTCAGTACCGCCACTTTACCTATGTCGGTATTGAAAAAAGCAGATTTCAATTTGCTGATAGCCAACGCTGCCCGATTGTGGGGCAGAGATGACGACACCCGAT
Organism: Bacteroides sp. AF25-5LB; assembly: GCF_003602965.1. Taxonomy (NCBI): domain Bacteria; kingdom Pseudomonadati; phylum Bacteroidota; class Bacteroidia; order Bacteroidales; family Bacteroidaceae; genus Bacteroides; species Bacteroides sp. AF25-5LB. The sequence goes on along the minus strand of NZ_QTMC01000005.1, from coordinate 51,398 downwards.
TGAAACCGTTAAAGGAAGAATTGGAAGGAACTCCTCTATTTATGTATCTCAACAATGCAGACCGCGAAGTGGTTGAAAGCTTTACCGGAGAATTACCTCCTCATACTCCGGTCCACAGTTTCTTCAGCCGGTTGGCACAATTAGGTTTAACATCAAAATCAGCAGCTGTCAAATAAATGCAAACGGATATCAAAGGACATAGCATATCTCCCTTGGCGGTAACATTATTAGTGTTCATCATCGGACTGGGTGCACTCATCTATAGCATATTATTCAGTACTTGGGATATCATTGCATACGTTTGCCTTTCCCCTTTCTTCTTGATAATAGCAATACAAGCATTAAGAAACCCTTTTGCCGGTGTATGTTTCCTATTCACATTCAATTACTTTTTCATTCCCTGGTACAGATACACGCAAGGTAGTGGGTTGAGTGTCTGGTATGATGTTGCAACCGTCACCCTGCTTATAACACTTTTGATATATTCCTATCATCAACAAGGTAAGATTGCATGGAAATACACCAAAAATATTCTGACGTTTGGAGGTTGCATATGGGCCATATATACTGCGGCTGAAATCATAAACCCAACAGCTCTCACGGAAGCTTGGATTTACTCTCGTGGAATCATATACAGCACCCTTGTCATGTCATTAATTGGCGTTTTAACAATGACCTCCTATAAGCGATTGCGCATCATTATGCTTTTTCTGTCCATATTCACATTGACAGCCGTAGCCAAAACTGTTTACCAGAAATATGTAGGTTTTGATGAGACAGAAACAACCATGCTGATTGAAACGGAAATGTACAAGACACACCTTTTATCCGATGTCACCCGATATTTTTCCTTTTTCACAGATGCTGGAAATTTCGGTTCCAACATGGGTTTTGCTGCCATTCTGTTCGGTATCTCGGCTATCTTCGTGAAAGAACGTTTCATAAGACTCTATTATATAATTATTGCCCTTTGTTCCATATATGCCTTGTTCATTTCCGGAACTCGCGGTGCACTGTTTGTCCCCATCGGAGGAAGCATATTGTTTACTTTCCTCAGTAAAAATATCAAGCTCATGGGAGCTACAGTCATATTCGGCTTATTTTTTTATATCTTTTTCGCCCATACCTATATCGGTGAAAGTAACTCTTCAATCAGACGCATGCGCACAGCTTTCAGACCTACAGAAGATGCCTCATACACTGTCCGCAAAGAAAACCAAAAAAGATTGGCTGAATATCTAAAATACAAACCTTTCGGAGAAGGACTCGGTTTGGGAGGGGTAGAAGCCAGAAAATATGGTTCCCGTCTCACAACACTCATTCCCCATGATTCTTTTTATGTCAAGATATGGATGGAAACCGGTATTGTAGGATTAGTGCTTTTTCTTACCATATATGTCAGTACATTGTTAAGAGGTTGCTATCTTATCATGTTTCGGATTAAGAATAACGAGCTACGTGGAATACTCACGGCCATTGCTTGCGGCATTTTCGGACTAATGATAAGCGCCTATGGAAATGCTTTTTTCTTCCAATTCCCTACAGGATTCATGGTTATTTTATTTTTGTCAGTCCTGATTAATGGGGAGCATATCGACCAACTGCTGACCCAACAAAAAATGAAAAAGAAATAGAAAATATTAAATAGAAAACATATATGAACGACATTTTTTCCATATTCAATCCCGACTGGTGGATGGACGAGAACAACAATGCCTTGCAAATGACAGACGCGGTTCTTTTCTTATTGCTGGCCATCCCCGTAGCCTACTTGTTTATCTATGCATTGGCCTCCTTGCGGAAATACAAGAATCCCTATCCACCGTCCCCCAAGCAACATCGTTTCCTGGTCCTCTTTGTTGTGTTGAAAAACGGCAAGGAAGTGATAGAGTCCATCAATCATTTCCTTGATACGCAGATGTATCCGAGAGAAAAATACGACATCGCAGTAGCTGCCACACAACTGTCCGAAGAAGACTTAGTTACGCTGCTCCAGATGCCGGTCAATATTGTCGTGCCCGATAAAGAGCATTGCACAAAGATATATGCCATACAGCAGGTTATGGAGCGTTATTCTCCTCATGAGTACGATGCCATCACCATATTCAATTCAGACAACAAAGTTGTTCCTAACGCATTGGAGCTTTTCAACAACGCCTACTACTCCGGATGCGATGCCATCCAAGCCCACCGCATGACGGAAAACCTGAATACCAACATCGCCGTATTAAACGCCACCAGCGAAGAAATCAACAACCACCTCTTCCGCAAGGCACATACGGCACTGGGATTCTCCTCCGCCCTCATCGGTTCGGGCATGATGTTTGATTTTGAAATGTTCCAGGAAATCGCTCCCAGATTATCAGGAAGCGATTTGGCCAAAGCTACAGAAATGGAACTCTTGAAGGAAAACATATATACCGAATACATGGAAGAAATAGTCTGCTATTGCAAAAAGACGGACGATACATCGGGGTACAGCAAAGAACGCCAACGCTGGTTGGGCTCACAGTATCGCAGCTCCATACTGGCATTGCAACAATTTCCGATAGCCTTCTTACAAGGAAAGTGGGATTTATGCGAAAAATTATTCCAATGGCTACTTCCATCCCGTTTTCTGCTCATCTTATATATCACGATATGTGCCGTGGCAATAACATTCCTGGAGTGGCCGCTTGCTACAAAATGGTATGCACTTTTAGCCGTTTTATTCATCACTTTTTTGATGGCTATGCCCGAAGGGGAAATCAGCCGCAAGTTCCGGAGCGCTTTCTGGTCTCTGCCCATATTGGTAGTCACCTCTTCCATGAGCCACATCACAAGAATCTTTAAACGAAAAAAGAAAAGAAAGGCAGCAAAATGAAAATCGCCATCGAAGCCCAACGCATTTTCCGCAAAGACAAGCATGGCATGGACTTTGTCATCTTGGAAACACTGAAAGAACTGCAAAAGCGGAAAGACGGTAATGAATATTACGTATTCGTTGCCCCGGGAGAGGACCGGTGCCTGGAAGAATCGGAGAATCTCCATATCATTGAGCTTCGCTGCCCTACTTATCCACTGTGGGAGCAGATAGCATTGCCCCGGGCTGTCAGGAAGTTGAAAGCAGACTTGCTGCATTGTACATCGAATACAGCTCCGCTATGGTGTCCCGTCCCATTGGTGCTGACGCTTCATGACATTATTTATCTGGAACCGCGTCAGCATCGCAGTCCTTCCTTCTACCAGGAAATGGGATGGCATTACCGCCGCCTGATTGTTCCCCGCATCCTGAAGAAAGCAAGAAAGATTATTACAGTTTCGCAGTTCGAGTGTACCCGCATACGGGAAGCTTTGCAGCTTCCCAAAGAAGTCATTAAAGCCGTGTACAACGGCTACAGCACTTACTTTACGATGCAGGAAACACCCGATGAGAGTATTGTGCAGAAATACATACCGCACCCGGACTTTCTTTTCTTTCTTGGAAATACAGACCCCAAAAAGAATGCGGCGCGTACCCTGAAAGCATACGCGTTATATCTGCAAGCATCCCAAACGAAACGCCCCCTTCTCATTGCCGATTTAAAAGAAGAATATATCGACCAGCTTCTTCAGCAAGAAGGAATCACCGGGATAAAAAAACACCTGTATTATCCGGGATATATCAGCAACAAAGATTTAGTAACCCTTTATAATGCAGCATTTGCATTCCTCTATCCTTCCTTGCGTGAAAGTTTCGGAATTCCTATGCTGGAGGCTATGGCTTGCGGCACTCCTGTAGTGACGAGCAACGTTTCGGCAATGCCCGAAGTTGCCGGTAAAGGTGCCATTTTAGTCGACCCTCAAGAACCGCAAAAAATAGCAGATGCCTTGCTACGTCTGGAGAATGATGCAACATTCTATCGGCAACAAGTAAATTACAGTCTGGAACGTGTAAAACTGTTCTCCTGGAAACACACAGCAGAAGAATATGTAAAGATATATCACAGTATTCACCAGTAATCGGCAAACATCATGAGAGACTTCATCATCACCAGCCTGCAAACATGGGACATCGAAATAGGTAGTACCATCAAGAATACTGCATTGGAAATTTCAAAGCAGAACCGGGTGCTCTACATAAACACTCCGATGGACATTTCCATCCGGCTGAGAGGGAACAAACAATCTCCATCCTACATCCGGCGTATGGCTGTCATCAAAGGAGAGGCTTCACCACTCCGGCAAATCAACGCCAACATGTGGGTACTGGACTGTCCTTTCACCGTGCTCTCGGCCAATTTCCTGCCCGCATCGCTTTTCAATATCGTCAACAGAAAAAACAATGCCCGCATAGCCCGATGGATTGTAGAGCAGGCCACCGCGCTCGGCTTCAAGAATTACATTCACCTCATTGATACAGACATTTACCGCAGCCGCTATCTGAAGGAGTATATCCATCCGGCTGTCAGCATCTATTATCGGCGCGACTACATCATAGGCGAGGCCTACTGGCGCAGACACGGCACCCGCCTTGAACCGGAACTGGCTGCTTCGGCCGACCTTGTTCTGGCAAACTCCACCCGCTTTGCTGCAGAACTGCAAGCCTACAACCCGCATACCTACCCCATCGAAACCGGAGTAAACCTGACGCTATACAATCCTGCCAAAGAGTATGAAACGCCCGATGATGTACAAAATATTCCACATCCTATCATCGGATATATGGGTACGATAAACAGTACCCGCCTTGACGGAGAACTGCTTTATCAGATAATAAGTCAGCGTCCCGATTATAGTTTTGTGTTCACCGGCCCGGAAGATGATATTTTCCGTCGGGACCGTATCCATAGTTTGAAAAATGCCTATTTCACCGGACAAAAAAAAGTGGACGAATTACCGGCCTACATAGCTGCCTACGATGTCTGCATCAATCCGCAAATGGTGAACGAGATTACCGACGGCAACTATCCGTTGAAAATAGACGAATATCTGGCTATGGGTAAACCCACTGTCGCAACCAGTACCCACACCATGCGCAACATATTCGCAGGTCACACGCACCTGGCCATCAACCCGGAGGAATGGCTTGCGGCCATAGACCGTGCTGTGACCGAAGCTGACGACAAAGAACTGGCCAAACAGCGCATAACCTTTGCCGAGACCCACAGTTGGGGGCATAGCGTGAAGAAAATCTATGAAATAATCGACTCATTCCTAAAGAAGAAAACTACATGAACTATCGTAACATAGACGACTTGAACCATTGCATCCTGCAACATCTCAGCATTCTGCCACGGGATTTCGACCTCATTGTCGGTGTGCCCCGCAGTGGCATGTTTCCCGCCAACCTGCTGGCACTCTATCTGAACCTGCCCGTCACAGACATTGATTCTTTCCGCAACGGGCATATTTATCAGACCGGAGAACGGGGGAAAACTTTCAACATGACCCACATACACAAAGTATTGGTTGTGGACGACAGCATAGCCACGGGAAAAGCTGTGAAGAAATGCCGCGAGCTCCTGAAGGACATAGAACATTTATACAACATCAAATACTGTGCCATTTATGCAGTTCCACTACACACTCATTCTGTTGATTATTTTTTCGAAATAGTCGATTATCCCCGTTTCTTCCAGTGGAACATAATGAACCACTCCATCCTGCAAAAATCATGCATGGACATTGACGGCGTGCTTTGCGCAGACCCCACTCCGGAAGAGAACGATGACGGCGAGAAGTACCGTCATTTCCTGCTGAACGCTCCTCCGCTATTCATTCCCAAAGTCACCATTGGCACACTGGTCACTTCACGCTTGGAGAAATACCGTCCGGAGACGGAAGCCTGGCTCCGGAAGAACCATGTGAAATACAATAAGCTTGTCATGCTGGACCTGCCGGATATGGCTGCACGCCAACGGGCGAATTGCCACGCCTCCTTCAAAGCCAAAGAATACGGTTCATCCACCGACTACATGCTGTTTGTAGAAAGCTCTATGCCGCAGGCTGTGGAAATCAACCGCCTGACCAAGAAACCGGTACTTTGTACAGAAACTTTCCGGATGATTTATGAGTCCAAATCACTATACTATAATCTGAAGTCGGGAGAAACATGCCCGTGGCTACGGCGTTTTATGATAAGGGTGCGCAACAGACTGAGAGCATTATCTCCTTCCAAGAAATAGCATTCGCAGCATTTTGGAACAGTTAAACAGTTTATCTACTAATACCGGCCCGATTGTTGCAATAAAAGTTGCAGACAGCAATATGGGGACAATCGCATCAATCCCCATCATTTTCAGTATAATCCGCCCACCGGAAGTACCGAAACCATGAAAAAGATAAATACTGTACGCATAGCCGCCTATCCAGACAAAAAAACGGTTGTGCCACTTCGATGCCAGCAGCAGGAACAAGGTGGGAATCAACGTCACGGGATAAAGCAGCATGCTCAAAGAGGCACATTTACCGGGATAGAACCACACTATCTGCATCAAGACAATCCCCCATAGCGCCACGGCAAGCAAGACACGCCTGACAGCCAAACGACTGTAGAGCGACACAGCAAAACGGCAGGCAGCCACGCCGACAAAGAAATAGGGCAACTGCCCCAAAGCGCCCTTGAAACTGAACAGGTCGGGAACCTCATGCAGAATCCATACATCATTTATCCTACTGAAAATCAGCGCCACAATGCAACAAACAGCCCACTTGCCCGGAGTGTCCATCCACTTCCGGCTGTCCATCCACCATTGCACTACAAAAATCAAGAACAACGACGGCAGATACCAATATATGGTATAAGGGAATACATAAATGCGCCACATTTGGCTAAGCTCCCCTTTATTATTAGTGCCCGGCATCAGATACTGTACCAGAAAATACAACGTGCCCACCGCTACCATCGGCACCAGCAGACGCAAAGCTTTCTTCCGGACAAAACTTCCAAAACCGGAAGATGCAGAGAAAGGCTTCAACGCATAAACCCAGCCGGCAATAGCCGTAAACAACGGCATCTGAATATAATCTATCCATACGTAAAGATAACGCAATGGATGTGGAAAATCAATTTTCATGCCCCCACCAGGTCCGGAACCGATAACATGCCCCACCACTACCAATAAAATAGCGATACCACGCAAAGTTTCAATAGATAAGTTTTTTTCCTGATTCACCATGAAACAAATATAGTGCATTTGTTCGAAAGAACAGAATTAAAGAACGTGAAAAAAGAACGGATTTAAAGAACCGCCTTATGTATCTCTTAAAGGTCTTGCAGAATAATACAAAAGTAATTTCCGTTTACCGAAAACTGAGATTTGGGATAACACGTGAGCATATTAACTATCTTCCATTATAAATTCAAGCATAGAGTATGAGGAAAACAAGAGATGTACACACAAGAGTAAGTGTCTGTTTTACTAAATATAATTAATTGTTAAAACAACAATGAATTAAAAAAAAAGTTATAGATTTAAATCGTCAAACAATATCAATTTAAATTATGATTGCAAATTTAGATTGCATCAGTTAATAATTTTCTAAAACTTTTTTTATAATGGGGACAAATGTTTTTTTAAAAGCCGGTTTGCGGAATTCAGATAGCAAACGTTTTTTTAAAATTCTTTGGGTGGTTATACTTGCGTTATATCCTTGGTTATTGTCTGCACAGACGTTTGCTAAGGCAAAGAAGGCAGTATATGTAATTGTTGACGGAATTCCTGCCGACCAGATTGAAAGGCTTCATACACCGGCTATATTCGATATTGCTTCAAAAGGCGCTTACAGTCGGGCATATACCGGAGGAGAAATTGGTGGATATTCACAGACGGCGACAATCTCAGCTATTGGCTATACCAATCTGCTGACAGCAACTTGGTTTAATAAGCATAACGTAGGAGGCAATTCCGACCTGAAACCGAATTACAATTACTGGACGATCTTTCGGATTGCCAAAGAGCAACCCAAAAAATATAAAACGGCTATCTATTCCAGTTGGACGAATAACCGGACAGTTTTGATTGGGGAGGGGAAAAAGGAAACAAACTATCTCAAGATTGATTATGTAAAAGACGGTTACGATTTGGACAGCATCCGTTTTCCGAAAAAAGAGAAGGATTTGCATATTTTCGATATAGACGAACAAATTTCGAAAGATGCAGCTGAAGGTATCCGCACAGATGCGCCCGATCTGAGTTGGGTGTATTTATGGTACACTGACGATGCAGGGCATATTGCCGGTAACGGAGCATTTTTCGATGAATATGTGCGTAAAGCAGACGAGCAGGTTGCCCGCATTTGGGAAGCCGTGAAATATAGGGAGGCCAATTTTGATGAAGAATGGATGGTCGTTATTACCACCGATCATGGACGCGGAGAGAATGGACACGACCACGGGGGACAGTCCTGGCGTGAACGTACGACCTGGGTTTCAACGAATGTACCGGTAAACAGTCATTTCACATCCGGCAATTTGGCAATCACCGATATTGCACCTTCCATCTGCCGGTTCATGGACTTTGAGGTTCCACAATCTGTCTTGTGGGAACAAGATGGCATGTCCTTTGTCGGGGATGCTGACATTTACGATTTGCAGACAATGCCTTATGATAATACGGTCGGTTTATCCTGGAAATGTTATTCGGAGAATGTTCCAGTGACCGTTTATGTTGCCGTCACAAATAAATTCAAAGAGGGAGATGAAGACGAATGGATCAAATTGGTGACGCTACCGGCCGGAAAGAGAAGTTACACAGTCGATCTACAAGCTTTGCCAGAATCGAAGTTCTATAAGTTTGTCATCGTTGCTCCTGGTAATCACTTGAATCGTTGGCTAGAAAAATAAGGGCATGCAAAAACCTTTTCTGTCTAAAGGAGCTTACAAGAACCAACAACAAGTCCAATGGGTATTTCAGGAGGTTTCTTATCGTTCCGATACCCAGGTCAGAAATGGATCCGAAGCTGGCTGAGAAGATTGTTGATACAGAGTTGCCCGGAATTACGAACCGGAGAAGGAAATCATAATCCGACTCCGGTTATTTTTTATGTTTCCAAGAGTGGTAATTTCTCCATTCTGGTATTCATTCACGACGAAATGATCACTGCCTTCAGACCGAGCACCCCAAGATTTATTCAGTTGTTCAATTGTCCGATTGATTTTTTTTGCATTATAAATCAGGTAGCAGGCGAATATTTTTAACGCCAAAGTCCTTACTTTTATCAAAAAATACATATTAAAGATTTTCTTTCATGAAGTAAAAAACTATAGATTCTTTTTTTCCTTATTCATCAAAAACCAGATTTTTCGCTGCCATTCATACACTGCAAATCTCTCATCATCGGAGTCGTCAGTCTTTTCCACATATGTTCTTATACTTGGGGCGGAAGGATATTTGGCCCGGATAATATCATCTATCAGATAGCCGTTCAGCCCCTTGAATTGCTTGAAAAGGAAACTTTTGAACATAAGGTTGATATATATAGGATTATTGCATATATACGTTTTATATGCCTGATATGCTTTAGACTTCATATAGTCTGAAACCCTGCTGCTGAAATTGAGTTTACCAAGCTCTTCTTTTAATGCCTCTTCCAGTTTTTTATACTCAGTAGAGTCCGTTATACTGTACCAATAATGTTCATCGGGTTTAGTTATTAGATCCACCCATGCACTGGCTTCCCAATAATCGGTTACCATTCTTATGGAATCTCTTTGTTCCGGAGACATCGCGTAAAACAAGGAGTCTTTTTCCCAGCCTTCAAAAAGAGCTTCAATAGAATTGATCTTCTCTTGCTTCAGTCGTTCATATATATCCGGTAATTCTTTATCAAGAATGGAAGTTATCTGGAAAGCCCCACTTTCTATTCTACAATTAACACGTGGATTGGTTATGATAGAGTCGTTGAATACAAAAGCGATCTGCCTGCCTATTGCCTTTTCCGTTTCTTTAGCCCATTTGTTCAATTTGTATTTACTGATTTGCCCACTAATCACATTTTTCCCAAAATAGTCCGTTTCCAATCTAAGTGAAATAAAATCTTTTATCGTCACGATAGGTTCTCGGGAGATACTATCTGTTTGTCCGGATAAAATATGATACCAACCATTTTCCCGAAATTTATTTTGGCAAACTGAAAAATATGGAAGGAAAGAAAACAATGCCAATATTCCAAATAATTTTTTACACATAACCTAATGTTTTTTAAATTCTGATTTCAAATACCGTTCTCCTTCGGGTACAATTCTAACAGAGTTCCGGACACATACACTTATTAAGATTCAAAAAATGATGAGAATAACAACGACAGTAATTGTTACAACTATTATTTTTTATGAGTTCCGAGTATTTCATGCTATTCATTGTAGAAATCACTATTAAACCGAAATTCTAAAAGTTTACGCAAATTTAATAATAAAAACAATCAAAAAGCATGATATTTATATATTGTCTAAAAAATGCCCCAAAATCATGCAGTCATGGATTTGGACTTTAAAAAACAATAAGTGGAATGCCAGCTTCAAGAACATCACTATCCTGGTTCCTTCATTAGTGATACAAACTACATTCTTCTCTTATTGTATCAAAGCCATTGCAGAAAAGACATCAGCACACATGCTTTTATCAATTCTAAATATAGGATATAAAATAATATTCAATACCTTTGCAGTATAGGTTAAACTTATTATTCCCGCCAAATACTTTTAGTGTTTAAATCATGAAAAAGAAAATTCTATTCATTCAAACGTTTGGTTTCTTTGCCACTTATCTTTGTCTCGATTTCCTTTTTACAGAAGAAGTTCATATAATTGAAATCTCTTTATCCGCTGTCATGTATTTTGTACTGATGTATTTTCTGAATAGAAATAAGAAGTAAGTTTTTACAATGCGATCCATAGAATAAGGAATCTCCACCTTATTCCAATGGTGCTGTATTATTCCTATAAAACTTCATCCTCTTCTTATTTTTTCATACCTTCGCACCATTTTTTAAGTACAAACGAAAAAACAATGGCAATCATGGAAAAAAATCAATTTAAACGTGACAGATAAATCCTGACCACACGCACGGAATGGCAACACCACTCGCTCCGCGTATTGGTACGTGCTTTGCTGATGGACTATCCGGGAGCAAAAGTAGCGGGACATCACAACCTCAGTCCCGACCATAACAACAACGGAGAAGTGGAACCGATGGAATGGACGAAACAATGCCCGTGTTTTGAGGTGAAAAAAGAGAAGTGGTAACTAAGAAAATGGAGATGGCAAAGCATGACAAAAGCTTTGTCACCTCATTTTTTATTCATACATCTGTTCTAATTAAGCAAAATGCGCATCCAACAAAGTTTAGCCGTATAATATAAATGAGAGAGTAAATCTTTTACTACCTCCAATGATTACTTCTGAGCCCTGAAAATCTTTCGATAAAAATTAAGTTTTGTAAGAATGCTCCGTAACCATGTACGCTTACGCCAACTTCCTTTACTTAAATGAACGGCAATAGTATCATCTGTGACTTGTTTCCAAGCAGCTCCTAATATACGAGAAGGAAGAATGAGCATTCTTTCTTCTAATTGTTGTTCTATTTCATTATTATACTTTAATCCGAATTTTTCAGCAGCCAACGCCAGCACATCTGGTGCTATCTCCTTTGTATACCAACTACCGTCTTCTTGTATAAAATGGCGACCTTCATAGAATTTCATAGCTTCCACTAAATAAGGATGTCCCCTTTCAGCTCCTAATATGGCTGATAACAAACCTAAGCCTGGTACACGTACACCAGGGAAACGATTTGTTCCATCCGGTCCAAGACGTTTACCTGCCATCTCATCTCCCTCTATCATTTCCGGATGATATTCTATAGCAGTAAAAAAGCCATTGGATAATAGTGGATCAAAAGATTTTTTCACCATGACATCGGTATCCATATATATTCCTCCTTCGGTATATAATGCATGTAAACGCACATAATCTGCCACAAAAGCTAAAGCACCTACACTAAAGGCCTCTTTGGTCCATGACAAAGAATTTACATCAAAATCCTTTAAACTCCATAATTTCCATTTATAGTCAGGGAGATTTTTCTTCCATGAATCCATACACACCTGTAAACTATAAGGTATCGGCGTATCATTGAACCAGCAATAATGAATCGTTTTGGGTATCATTTCAAGTCATCTTTAGATTATTTTGCAAAAAGCCTACCACACAAAGATAAAATAAAATTCTAAGAATCAGCATAAGAATAACGAAATAATCGTCCTCTATCCATACACACAGCTTTCCAATATAACGCATCATACACCTTGAAAATTACAAATGAATAAAACGTCCCAACAACGTTCGAATACCCTTTGAAAAGCAATAAAAGAAAATGGTTAAAATCACCAAAAATAACAGTGAAGAAATCAAAGCATAGAAAATCCATTCCAAGTAGCCTTCCATAGGTTCTGATAAAGGTAATAATGAAAGAATGACATCCGCTAATAGCCAAGACAAAGCACACAGACATAAATACAACAAGATATTCTTCCAATAAACACTAACGTTCATTTTAAAACCGTCACGATATAAGAAATAAGGTTTCCAAATGCTTATGACAGTTATGGAACTGGCAACATCCCCCAGTAACACTCCCGGCAACCCCCAATAATACCCGCCAACCAATGCTACCAATATCGTAATTCCAAGTGTAGCAATAGGCGCCCAAGTATCTTGAAAAAGCCCATAACCATAAATAAACTGATCATTCGTGCCACGGAACTGACTGATAAAAAAGTTGGCAAGAATCACTATCAATACAGAATGAGGCAGCACATACTCTGCTCCTAACCATACAATAATAAAAGAATCCATCAAATGATAGAGAGCAAATGTTAAAAAGGAAGCTACCATAAAACGTAAAGAGCTGAGTTCCCAAAATACTTGTTGTATGCGCTTTGAGTCACCTTCGGCAATCAAATTACCCACTCCTGCTCCCGTACTTCCTAAGAAATTATTAACGAGCTGGTTCAATTTCGTCAACAGCAACATGTAATTGCTATAATAGGCTACCAATTTTAAGGAAGTAAACGCGTAAACCAAAAAAGGAAGTAATTGAGACCGCCCCATTCCTGCCAATTGATGTACAAACATTTGGCGTGCCTTGCGTACGATTATCTTATTCTCCGGATATTTTCGACGACCTTCAGCAATACTACACTTCAGCCATGGATATACCCTATTTATCTTCCAGTTAAGTATATATGAATATAAGATGCCAAAAAGTAATTCAATGGCAATCCATAGATAAAAACTACCTATGTAGCAAACAAGCATCATCTGTACCAATATCTTTATAATATTTGCAGTCTGGAAATAGGCCGTTACAACATAATTACGTTGATCGGCTCCTAACAAAGTTTGCCGATAATTAATAAAGTAACTGATGAGGGCAGAAGACAAAAAAGCAAAATAGGCAAAATAGACTACACCTAAATCAATACTGATATTTGCAAATATCAAAGGAAGAAAACAAGCCAATATGAGCCCTACCCCTATAATTATCAATCCGACGTTGCGATAAAGATACCCCAATACAGAAATAATATCTCGTATCTTGTCCTTGTCATCATTAAATAAAGGTTTATAAAGTACAAAACCAATAGATGCCCCAATTCCTAATTCGGCCAAATTCAAGAAACCCAATAAATTTTGTAATGTCCCCATTAGACCCACAAAATCTGCTCCCAACATATCCAAGAATATCTTGCGAGAAAAAAAAGAGATGAATAGGGTAATAAAATAAAAAAGCACATTTACCCGGGCATTCAAATAGCTTTTTTTGAGACGAGACTCTACCATAATTTCAACTTTTCGCAAATATTTTTCATTTTATCCATAAAAACACCCCTAAAGGTACCATACACGATATTCCATTGTTCATTGCATATAAAAATCCACAAGGCTTTGTAATATCCCCGCCTTCCGAAATACTTTCTGCATTGCATCACACGGTAATAGCTGCTCACAAGTCTATCTTCCCGATTTATTTTTCTCAGAAACCGGTTACAGCGACATGCTACCCAAACCCGTGCCAACAAATTGTCGAGCAAAACACTATATTGTAAAGAACCCTCACGTATTGTAGCACAATAAATGGCTACAGAGCATATTGCCACATTCCGAGCGTAATAATCCAAATAATACGAGAACATTACATCATTTCCAGCCAATGTCTCATCAAATTGGATGGAATGCTTCTGAACTATATTTCTGGAAACCATTTTTGCCCAGGGTACATCATTCCGATATTTCAGTCTCTCCGCATCTATGCTTTCAGTCACATCAAAACCTAAAAAATCAGATTGACGTGAACGCATAGGAACTAAAGTTTCCGAATCTGCACTTGTAGCTCTGAATGTTATCAAATCGTAGTCCGTAGCACAATAACAATCCAGTACCTCTAAAAAACCGGGCAGAAAAAAATCATCAGCATCAGCAAACAGCAGCCACTTGCCTCGAGCATGAAGCAGGCCACAATTACGGGCATATCCAGCTCCCTTCCCTTCTTTGGTGAAAATGATTTCCACATCTTCCCGACTACTTCCCGGAAAGTCCATAAAATCCACGACATCAGAAGAACTGTCATCATCAACCACAATAATTTGGATGTCATCACGGAAAGGAATAGAATCCAAACAGCGCTGCAACAACAACGGAGCATTCTTATGAGGTATAATAATAGTATAAGTATAATCCATACTCCTTACTTTTGACAACAAATCAGTTAATACATATGTTTAGGCCCATAAAATACCGGCCCTATATTCAAACGGAACAAAAGACGAATATAGAAATCATATAATATATAGCAGTTGAATCCTAAAAGAACCTTTCCCAATTTATCTGTCTTAAATACCGGATGATAATATTTCAAAAAAACATCCCTACTTTCTGAAATCATCCTCTTCAGATGCTTTACCCTCATCTCACGCGGGATAGTCCTATCCGGCTGATAATCACTTTTCAAAGCTCTTCGGAATGGAACCAGCATAGAATTAACTGTAACTACCATATCTCCCGCTGGTATTTTCCATACTTTCATCATTTCTGCCAGAAGCTGTTGATATTTCACGAAACAACAGTATTCAGATTCAAATGAATGAATACGGTGGGATAGTGAAAAGGAATGTTTCACGTACACATAATTCTGCATATGGTTCAATACAAGATAATCACAATGCAACAAGTACTGATACATAAACAACAAATCTTCAAGACAATGTATATTCTCATCAAAGCGAATTGAAAATTCTTCTATTATACTCCTTGCATAAATTTTTGACACAGCATATCCCATTTCACAAATATTATTCTCTGCAAAAGATTTACCTATACTGGAGAAAGGCAAATAACGATCCGGCAAAGATAAAGAAGGCAAAGAGGTACCATCAGTTCTCCTACACAACATCCCTTGAATCACTAATCCTCTTCCTGAATAGGCTGCCTGCAAATTATAAAGCCCCAAGCAATAATCAGGCAGTATCCAGTCATCCGGATCTACAAAAACCACATACTTCCCGGTGGCGTGATCCAGCCCTCGGTTTCGTGCAACACTGACTCCAGAGTTCTCCTGATGAAATACTCTGACACGATAATCCTTAGATGCCCATTCGTCACAAATTTCTCCACAACGATCGGGACTACCATCATCAATCAGCAATAGTTCAAAATCCGCAAATGTCTGCGAAAGAATACTGGAAACACAGCGCGACAAATATTGTTCCACTTTATAAATAGGAACAATGACGGATATAATAGGTTCTTCTTTCATCTTGAATTTCTATCTATATTATCATATTTATAGTCAATGCATCCCGAAACTTTTTTTGAACCGGAGAAAACGTAACAAAGAAATCCAGCAATCAAAGAAACCGCCTCCCATGTGGCAAAGAAGATATTTCGCTATGCAATCTGCTTTATAATCTGGCATGAATCTTTCTTCTATCCATTCCTTTTCCTTGGACAATAAATCGTCCAGACAAGCCACCCGCTGCCTGAATGGGTAGCCATTAGTATGGAGGGATAGCAGTACACGCTGAAAAACCAGACTTACGGAGTGCCTCAAATAGCGGGTAAGTTCATCCGACAGGCAACAAACGTCCTCAAATCTTTCCATTCTGCTTCTATAAGCTGAAAAAATATTGTACTCATCGCTGTATGTATTCATACGGGAAGAAAGCGTTTCTGCAGAATAGGCTATCCTATAATTATAGTCCATGAAATTGCAAAGACGGATATAATCTGAAAGCAATATGTAATCTATCATAAAAATCAAATCTTCCATGCAATGGACATTACAATCAAAACATAATTTATTTTCACGAATCAATTCTGCACTATATAGTTTTGAACAAGAAAATCCAAAACGGTCAAGGCCATACTCCGCGAAACCTTCACCTATATTACTTCCTATGAATATTTCTGGAAGTGTAATCTTTCCTATTAACTTACCATCAATTGAATATTTTAAAGCTCCTCCCATCACCAAACCAATACCCGTATCGGGCAGGCTCTTATATAAATGCAACAAATAATCCGTGGAAACCCAATCATCTGAATCCACAAAAACAATATATGTACCCTTAGCATGCTGCAATCCTATATTACGTGCAACGCTAACGCCACTGTTCTGTTGATGGAACACCCGTATCCTCGTATCCTTTCCGGCATACTCTTCACAAATCTCCCCGCAACGGTCTGGGCTCCCGTCATCTACCAGCAACAGCTCAAAATTCGTAAAGGTCTGTACAAGAATACTGTCAACGCACTGAGGCAAGTACTCTTCTACCTTATAAACGGGGACTATAACGGATATTTCCGGGACATGATTCATATTCGCTCATTTTGTATGCAACACTGCCTTCATTTTTATAGACAACACCAACAAATAGTAGGCTGACTTTACAAAAGCCTTAAAATACAAATAGCCGGCATACGTAGGAAGCACATAATGGATGTTCTGCAACATCAGCTTCCATTCGGGACGCAGGCCCGTCATCTCCAACAAAGACGCATACTTTTTGTTCCTGAATACCAAATAACTCTGATAATGAAAGGATGTGTCTTTCGTGAAATACAGAATACGGTCAAAATATTTTGCCTTCAGAGTCTCAAAAAAAATATATATATCCCGGTTATCCTGCAAACACCGAGAAGACCGGATAAAATCGTAGATATAACCCAGCACCAGCACACGACATTCCAAATTACGCATAGACGGCGCCCGCATGATGGAGTCTGGCTGCATAGAATAATAGTAAGTGGTCTCACCGACGACATACATACTTTGAGCCATACATGCCAACTTAAATGACCATAAATCATCCTCGTGTACAATTCCCTCCTGGAAGTAGAGTTTATGCTGCAAAACGAGGGGACGACTCACCAGTTTGTTCCATGCCATGACATACCATTTTCCCTGCACATAAGTGGAAAGTACAAGAGCATTCCCTTCATAAAACCCGGTGCCTAATGATAAAGGAGGAGCCCAACGTCTGGCACCGGTCACCTCGTAATTGCCTATCACAAAATCCGGTCGCTTCTGCACCGCTGCATCTGCCAAAAGCTCTATTGCATTCGCAGAAATATAGTCGTCGCTATCCAAGAAGTACAGATAATCGCCAACAGACGCTAAAATACCGGTGTTTCTTGCAGCAGAAAGCCCTCTGTTCTCTTCATGTTCCAGACATCTCACCACCGCTCCGCGCGGATGCGAAGCCACCACCCGTCTGACTATCTCCATAGAGTTATCCGGAGTGCAGTCATTCACAAGAATAACTTCCAAATCCGGCCAGGTCTGGTTCAACACAGACAGCAGACACCGTTCTATGTACTTGGCAACATTATAAACCGGAACAATAATGGAAACTTTCATACTTTCAATCATATTTTCAGAATTTCACCTCATGGCCTTCCACAAACTCTTCCCACCACACAACAAGCGTCAACAGATTGAAATATTGCAAAGCCTTGTTCTGCCTATGCCAGAACCAACCGCCCGCCTTCTCTGCAACTTGTTCATAATCTGTAAGAAACTTCTTCACTGCATCACGACGCAGATAGTTGTCCATAATGCCGGAAGCAAGAATGAATTCCTTAAAGAGAGCACGTCGGGCCCTATCACGGAAGAACAGTGGCATAGGTGCAAAACCGCCCTGCTTCTTCTTCAAGGTAATGGCCTCGGGAAGTAAAGGTTTATAATGGTGCTTTAACAGATATTTAGAAACGGAACGACCCCGCGCAATGTCCAGTACACTGCTGCCCCTGCACTTCAACCCTACCGGTAGCTCCTGCAGGAAATGGAAAAGCTCCAGGTCCATAAAAGGATACGTCAGATTGTTACCGAACATGCGTGCCATGCTGGAAGCCTTGAAAAGAATGATACGGTTGATTACAGTCTCCAAATCGGAAAGAATGGCATGCTGCGCGTAAAGATGCTCGAAACTATGGATATCAGGCCGTAGTGATTTTACCGGCTCAAAATCTTCTTCCGGATTTTGCAGAAGGGCACACAAGGCAGAGTCGGAAAAGCCGAAACGCTCCCCTTCCAGAATATGAAGTATCTTATCCAAATGGAAATTGATGCGGGAAAGCTCTCCGCCGGTATCAAAGGTTTCATGCTCCACCAGACGGCTGATGCCACGCAGCAAGGGACGCAATCCTATGCGGGCGGCTAGATAATGCAACGCCACTTCGCGACCGGAAGTACCGAAATACTGGTCACTGCCGTCACCTCCCAGAATCACGTCGGGCTTGTCATCGCCTATCATGCGCATGGCACAATAGTTTACCATCAGCCCGCCTTCCATAAAAGGCTCACCCAGAAAACGGACAATGTCGGGCAAGGCACTGGTTTCCGTACCGTCAATCTCGTACTCATGATGGCGCGTGCCGAAGGTTTCGGACATCAGACGGGCCATGGGCAGCTCCGTCCAGGCATCTCCTTTAAAGCCCACGGAATAGGAGTCAATCTGGCCGTCGTAAATGCTGCGCAGCGCAGCAAGGTTGGACCCGGAATCATAGCCGCCACTCAGCAGGATGCCTACCTTGCGGCTGTCTCCGATACGCCGACGGATGGCTTGCGCATGCAATTCTCCATAACGGCGGGAATAGGCCTCGACATCCGGATTCCGTTCAGTCGCCACCTTGGGTTCATGCTCAAAAACGCTGTCGCGCTTCAGACAATAAATGTCATCTGCCACCTTCTCATATAAGCCGGGATTTCTTTCCTTCAGCGAATCAAACATGGAATGTACGTTCGCTTGTGTCTCTAACTTTACAGAAGCCCAAACCGGCATCAGATAACCAAGCTCTGTCAACATGTAGAACTTTTCGCCGGCACCTAAAGAATGAACATCGAATAGGGCGAAATTATTCTTCTTCAAAATGCCACGCTGAAGGAATGTACTCAATGAAACCAGATTAGGCTCGAAATTTTCTTCCAGTTGGTCCTCTAAAAATTGCCAGGAAGTGGCAAAATTACCATCAATGTGACAATAGACGGGATAATGCGTGCCATGATGGTCGCGCACCACTCCGCATTCATTTTCTGAATAATATACTATGGTGAACGAACCGTCCAGACGTGAAAAGCCATATGCCGGATCGGATAGAAACGCATCGGCAGCAAGCTTGGCATTGGTATCATCCGGAGTTGCCTGCAAGGTGTCCCGATTATACAAAGTTCCGAAAAAGAAAAGTCTCAGATTATAACTTTCAAAAGAAGATTCCGGCTCTTCTCCCTCTACACAGGCTGTACGCCAATCTTCTAAAGTGATTTTTCCGTATATCATTTGTTTGCTTATAGACTTGTTTATTGTGTATCCCTTTCTATTCCACCACCCCATGCCTGGTATGTATAAAGGTCTTGTTTGCTCCCCTCAGCTTGAAGATGTTTCCTGCCATCAGCAGGAATGTATAGGGTATCTTTTGCAGGGCCATTGCCAGGCGGCTGGTGCAGAACCTTTTGGGAACGGCAACGAGCAGTGCGACAGCGAGCAACACCAAGAGCAGCCACCACTTCAGCCCCCATGTCCAGCGATAAACCGTGAACAACACGGAGAAGAGGAACGTGAAGCCCACCAACAGCAGGCGAGGAATGGAAAGCTGCTGGAAAAGCTTGTCGCAGAAGTCCCAGTTACGCGCAACAAGCGCCTTCCACAGAAACTTGGCGAAAGTCTGGCAGTAGTGCCATTGTGCCGACAGCCAGCGGCGGCGCTGACGGGAGAAATCACCGGTGTTCTGTATCTTCTCATCAAATACAAAGGTTTCGGGCAGATAATAAAAGCGCTTGCCGCGATAGAGCAGGGTCAGCTCCAATTCACGGTCGAAACCGCCTACAGCCTTGATGTCAGCCATCGTATCACGGAACAAGTCATAACGGAACGCCATGCCGGAACCGATAAGGGCGGCCGACAAGCCCAGCTTGGCATGCCCCAAACGGAAAATGGTGTTATTGATTTCCTCACTGATGGCATCGAGCAAGGCCATGTCATTGTTCAGGTTCTTTGCACTCCGGTGGGTCTGCACAATCTCGACTTCCGGATTGGCGAAGAGGTCGTTAATATCACTCAGATAATCGTAAGGGATGACATTGTCCGCATCGAGCACCAAAGCGATGTCATAATTATTACCGATGGCAGTCATGGCGGCATTCAGAGATTTGGACTTGGTACTTTTCTCAAAATGCACTTCAACCAGGCGGACAGGAAGCATAGCGAGGGAAGCGTTGGTTTCGGGCTGCATACGGTCCGAAATGACAACCGTATCAAAACAGTCGGCGGGATAATCCTGCTCCAGGCATGAATGAACACACTCGTGTATCACGGCATCTTCGCGATAGGCAGGAATCAATATGGCAAAACGTTTGTGTTCCTTGGCTGGAGGGGGTAGAGGCAGGTCACGTCGGCGTGACGCCAGACTGTAAACCAATAGATACAGTATGTTTATTGCAAACAATATGTACAAAAGCCAATCAAGTATATTCAATATATGTTCCAAATTCAGGGCTATTTAAGCTTTAGAGCTGCTGCTTGTTTTTAATGGGTATCCGACACAAAGATACAAAAAAGAAGTAGAGTTTGGATAAAATATACAAAAAATGCGAAGAATATAGGAATAAAAAAACGAGCAAGCTCTCACGAACCCCTCGCCCCTATAAGAAAAGCCTTTAAGGCTTTTCTTTTAAACTACATCAATGTTACCTAAAAATCAATCTTTCTCTTTACCTAAAAAAATAAAACTTCAATTACCTATTCTGAAAACTTCAAAATCCAATTTTACCTTTACCTAATTTACCTATTTATTCAAAACATTTAGCTTATGAAAAAAATCTATTTTCAATCCTTTTACCTAATAACTAATATCCTTTATTGAAAACTGTTTTATTATTTATCAAATCCAAATGCAGTTTCCCAACTGCACTGCAAAGGTAAGTGTTTTATCCGCGCGCACAAAATGCCGACACATTTTTCGCGCGTTTTATAACATTGTTTTAGAGTTTAAGAGTATAGTTTACACTTATAAACAATTTGTTGTTCATCGGGAGCATACTTTCCAGTAAAAAACAAGCCACCGAAACGCCGAAACGCTTCGATGACTGTCCCCTTTAAACACCTTTAAACAAAATGAATTTCTTATTTATTTCCTCGCTTCAGCAATATAGCCCAAAGCTTCTTTACATTTTTCCGTAACATAAGTCCAGTCTTCAGCAGCGACCTTATCCTTCGGGAAGAGTTTGGAACCCATACCTACGCAGAACACACCCGCCTTAATCCAAGAGGTCAGGTTTTCCTGGGTCGGCTCCACTCCACCGGTCACCATCAGCTTGGACCAAGGCATCGGAGCCAGCAAACCTTTCACAAGTTTGGCACCAAGCACATCGCCCGGGAATATCTTGCAGAGATCGCAACCTGCTTCTTGCGCGAAGCCTACTTCTGAAACGCTGCCGCACCCCGGAGTATAAGCTACCAGACGACGGTTACAAATCTTAGCAATCTCCGGGTTGAACAACGGGCCTACAACGAAACATGCCCCCAACTGCAAATACAGCGCCGCAGTAGCAGGGTCGACGATGGAACCTACACCCATAGCCATCTCCGGGCACTCTTTTGCCGCAAACTTCACAACTTCCGCAAACACCTCGTGGGCAAAGTCACCACGGTTCGTGAACTCGAACGCACGAACACCTCCATCGTAACAAGCCTTTACTACTTTCTTTGCAACTTCTGCATCCTTATGATAAAAGACGGGCACCATTCCAGTAGAACCAATCTTATTCAATACTGCGATTTTATCAAATTTACTCATCTTTTTATTTACTATTTACAATGTACAATTTGCCATGCGGACTACTTGTACAATGCTTAATTGTCATATTACTTATATATTATACTTACCTCTATATATTATACTTTACCATTTACTTTATCACGCATAGTGAGTATAGATTTTACTACAATCTTCAAAAGCTCCTTGTTTTCAAGATACAAATCCTGCAACAAATCAGGTTTAACAAGTTCCAATTCTATTATAAGCTCCAACCAATAGGCCGTTTCATCAAGTTCTTCCTCTATCATTTTTAATTTGTTTAAGAAATCCTTGTCTGATTTTCCAACACAAGCTGCTCGATAATTGGCACCGGGAGAAGTACCGGAACGGACAATCTGGTTGCCAATAGCTCTACCTGCTGATGTATTAGGCAACTTGTCTACCAGCCTTATTATTCGTACCGCAAACATCTTCAAGCGGTTTTTCATATCATCTCGATTCATCAGCAGCACAAATTGTACATTGTAAATGATAAATTGTAAATGAACTTATCTCTGTACTCGTCCGCTTGCATCCCCCCCTGCCAGCGCTTCTACCTCTTCTGTAGAAACGAGGTTGAAGTCACCGT
The DNA here is from genome assembly GCF_003602965.1 of Bacteroides sp. AF25-5LB. Classification (NCBI taxonomy): domain Bacteria; kingdom Pseudomonadati; phylum Bacteroidota; class Bacteroidia; order Bacteroidales; family Bacteroidaceae; genus Bacteroides; species Bacteroides sp. AF25-5LB. The sequence goes on along the minus strand of NZ_QTMC01000005.1, from coordinate 28,496 downwards.
TGATAGTATGCTTCAAGGCAGAAGCCGCTACTGCAAATTCGAGGGCGGCACCCTGGTTAGGTTTTGTCAGCAGGCCGTGGATGATACCGCCTGAGAAAGAGTCGCCACCACCTACGCGGTCGATGATAGGATTGATGTCGTAACGCTTTGATTCGTAGAATTCCTCACCGTTGTAAATCATTGCCTTCCAGCCGTTGTGGGTGGCAGAGAAAGACTCGCGCAACGTAGAGATGACATATTTGAAGCCGAATTCCTTCGCCATCGCCTTGAAGATTCCCTTGTAGCCTTCAGCGTCCGTCTTGCCGCCTTCCACGTCTGCATCGGGCTTGAAGCCCAGACAGAGTTCAGCATCCTCTTCATTGCCGATGCAGACATCCACATACTGCATCAAAGGCTTCATGATGGACTGGGCTTTTTCTTTGGTCCAGAGTTTTTTACGGAAATTGAGGTCTACCGACACCATAACGCCGTGACGCTTGGCAGCTTCGCAAGCCAAGCGAGTCAGTTCCGCAGCCTTGTCGGAGATGGCGGGAGTGATACCTGACCAATGGAACCAGTCTGCACCTTCCATGATGGCATCGAAATCAAAGTCTGCCGCATCTGCCTCGGCAATGGCAGAGTGTGCACGGTCATAGATTACCTTACTGGGACGCATGGAAGCACCAGTTTCAAGATAGTAGATACCTACACGATCACCACCACGCGCAATGAAATCTGTCTTTACGCCATACTTGCGCAATGCGTTGACAGCCGACTGGCCTATTTCATGTTTCGGCAACTTGGTTACAAAATAAGCATCATGCCCGTAGTTGGCACAGCTGACAGCTACGTTGGCCTCACCACCGCCATATACCACATCAAAAGAGTCGGACTGCACAAAACGGGTATTTCCCGGAGTAGACAGTCTCAGCATTATTTCACCTAATGTAACTACTTTCTTTCCCATAATCTTTCTATATTTTATTTTAATATGAAATTAATTTATTTCCTTTCAATTTATCATCACGAGGTATAAAAAGAACTTAAACACTTGAAAATATGAATAGTAAATCAAAACAACATTCATTCTTCACAGTCTTCGTGTGCGGGCACAAAGATACAACAATTTTTGAAATACAAAAAATTATCATATATTTGTAGCGGAAATATCAAGATTATTATTGTGCACGAGCACAAGACATATACTCTACTTGGTACATTGTAAATTATAAATATAGATGGAAAGAGTCAGAATAAAAGATATCGCCAAGATGGCAGACGTATCAGTGGGAACCGTCGACCGTGTGATTCACGGACGCAGCGGTGTGTCCGAATCCAGCCGGAAACGGGTGGAAGAAATCCTGAAACAGCTGGATTACCAACCAAATATGTATGCCAGTGCACTGGCTTCGAACAAGAAGTACACATTTGCCTGCCTGCTGCCACTGCACGAGAAAGGCGAATACTGGACAGACGTAGAGACAGGCATACACAACGCCGTAGAGACTTATTCTGACTTTAACGTCGCCGTGCACCTCTCCTACTATGACCCGTATGACTATCATTCATTCGCGGAAGCCTCCAGACAGATTCTGTCACTGGAGCCGGACGGAGTGATGTTTGCCCCCACCGTTCCGCAATACACCAAGCCCTTTACGGATGAGTTGACGCAACATAATATACCTTATATATATATAGACTCCAATATAAAGGAAGAGCCCGCCCTATCCTTCTACGGGCAGAACTCGCACCAAAGCGGATATTTTGCCGCCCGCATGCTGATGCTGCTTGCCGGAGAAGACGCGCAGGAAATCGTCATCTTCCGCAAAATAAACGAAGGCATCGTTGGGTCGAACCAGCAGGAACGCCGCGAAATAGGTTTCCGCGAATACATGCAGAAGCATCATCCCGCCTGCCGCATCTGGGAACTGGACCTGCATGCCAAGCGCGACAGCGAGGACACACTGATGCTAGACGAGTTCTTCCAAGAGCATCCTACCGTAAAGAACGGAATCACCTTCAACTCCAAAGCATACATCATCGGGGAATACCTGCTGAAGAAGCAGAAAAAAAACTTCAACCTGATGGGCTATGACCTGCTGCAACGCAATGTAGACTGTCTGAAACAAGGAAGCATCTTCTTCCTCATAGCACAACAGCCCACCCTGCAAGGATTCGACGGCATCAAGGCCTTGTGCGAATACCTGATTCTGAAGAAGGAAATCACAAGGGAAAACTTCATGCCAATTGACTTGCTAACGAAGGAGAATATAGAGTTTTATTACAATAAATAGTTGCATGTACAATGTACCATCTACAATGTACAATTCGGGCATGCGGAAGGGGACTAATACTAGTGCAGCGCAGCCAAATTGTACATTGTAGATGGTAAATGGGGAATTTAAAAAATGGAGGCAAAGTACCTGAAAATCAATCCTTCCGACAATGTTGCAGTGGCTATCACAGCACTTCCGGCTGGTGAAAAACTCACGGTGGACGGAAAGGAAATCACCTTGAATGAGGATGTTCCTGCCGGACACAAATTTGCACTGAAAGACTTTGAGGAAGGCGAAAACGTCATTAAATACGGATACCCCATCGGCCATGCCCGGAAAGCGCAGAAGCAGGGAGACTGGATGAATGAAAACAATATCAAGACCAACTTGTCCGGGTTGCTGGAATACACATACAACCCCGTCAATGTAGACCTCAATACTACGGTCCTAAACCTCAATACTGGCGCGCCAAACCTGACCTTTAGAGGGTACAAACGCAAAAACGGAGATGTAGGCGTGCGCAATGAGATATGGATTATTCCGACAGTGGGCTGTGTAAACGGAATCATCAACCAACTTGCCGAAGGCCTGCGCCGCGAAACGGGCGGAAAGGGCGTGGATGCTATCATGGCTTATCCCCATAATTACGGCTGCTCCCAGTTGGGTGACGACCACGAGAATACAAAGAAAATCCTCCGCGACATGGTGCTGCATCCCAATGCGGGAGCCGTACTCGTGGTAGGCCTGGGATGTGAGAATAACCAGCCAGATGTATTCTGCGAGTTTCTGGGAGACTATGACCGGGATCGCGTAAAGTTTATGGTGACCCAGAAAGTGGGTGATGAATACGAAGAAGGCATGGAGCTGCTGCGCGAACTTTATGCCAAAGTCATCCAGGACCAGCGCGAGGATATTCCCTTAAGTGAATTGCGCGTAGGCTTGAAGTGTGGCGGTTCGGACGGTTTCTCCGGCATCACCGCCAATCCGCTACTGGGCATGTTCTCCGACTTCCTGGTAGCACAAGGCGGCACCAGCGTACTGACGGAAGTACCGGAAATGTTCGGTGCAGAAACCATTCTGATGAACCGCTGCCGCACCAAAGAGTTGTTTGAGGACACGGTGAAGCTGATTAATGACTTCAAGGAATATTTCCTCTCACACGGTGAACCGGTAGGCGAAAACCCGTCTCCGGGAAATAAGGCAGGTGGCATCTCTACATTGGAGGACAAGGCCTTGGGATGCACCCAGAAATGCGGCACAAGCTACGTGGAAGGGGTACTTCCATATGGCGAACGCCTGAAAGTAAAGGGACTGAACCTGCTGTCTGCTCCGGGAAACGACCTTGTAGCCGCCACTGCCCTTGCCTCTTGCGGATGCCACATGGTGCTGTTCACCACAGGACGCGGAACACCCTTCGGAACCTATGTGCCGACCATGAAGATTTCCACCAACTCCACTTTAGCAAAGAACAAACCGGGCTGGATAGACTTCAACGCCGGAGTTATCGTCGAGAACGAACCGATGAAGCAAACCTGCGAACGCTTCATCGAGTATATCATCAAAGTAGCAAGCGGTGAATTCGTGAACAACGAAAAGAAAGGCTACAAGGAAATAGCCATCTTCAAGACCGGAGTAACTTTGTAAATTGAAAATTAAAGACTGATAGATGGAGGGCGGGACAAAACCATTTTGTGCCGCCCTTTGTTTTTGTTACCTTTGCGGCGGAATTGATTTCACCACAGATTACCCCGATTAACATGGAATTGATTGAAAGGTAGAAATCTGTGGTGAACCATTAATCTCAACCAAACAATACAACTATGTCAGCAACAACCGATACAACCCCTAAAACCCAAAGCGGCTGGTGGGCACTCAGCCCGTTGGCGGTGTTCCTTTGCCTCTATCTGGTGACTTCGCTCCTGGTGAACGACTTCTATAAAGTCCCCATCACGGTAGCCTTCCTCGCCTCGTCCTGCTATGCCATCGCCATCACGCGCGGCCTGAATCTGGAACAGCGCATCTACCAGTTTTCCGTGGGCGCCAGTAACAAGAACATCATGCTGATGGTATGGATATTCATCCTTGCAGGAGCATTCGCCCAAAGCGCCAAGCAGATGGGCGCCATTGATGCGACCGTAAATCTGACCCTGCATATACTGCCGGACAACCTGCTGCTGGCGGGCATCTTCATCGCCGCCTGCTTCATCTCCCTCTCGATAGGAACAAGCGTAGGAACTATCGTCGCACTGACTCCCGTAGCCGTGGGGCTGGCGGAAAAGACGGGCATCGACCTGCCCTACATGGTTGCCATCGTGGTGGGAGGCTCGTTCTTCGGAGACAATCTTTCCTTCATATCCGACACCACCATTGCATCGACCAAGACGCAGGACTGCGTGATGAGGGACAAGTTCCGTGTCAACTTTATGATTGTGGTACCGGCAGCACTTATCATACTGGGCATCTATATCTTTCAAGGACTGTCCGTCTCTGCCCCACCACAAGTACAGACCATCGAGTGGATAAAGGTAATCCCCTACCTCATCGTACTGGGTACGGCCGTAGCAGGCGTCAACGTCATGCTGGTACTGCTGCTGGGCATCCTCTCTACCGGAATTATCGGTATCTATACCGGCACCGCCTTCTTCGACTGGTTCGGAGCCATGGGAACGGGCATCACCGGCATGGGCGAGCTCATCATCATCACCCTGCTGGCCGGAGGCATGCTCGAAACCATCCGCTACAACGGCGGCATCGACTTCATCATCTCCCGGCTGACCCGCCACGTCAGCGGCAAGCGGGGAGCCGAATTCAGCATCGCCGCCCTGGTCAGCATCGCCAATCTCTGCACCGCCAACAACACCATTGCCATCATCACCACCGGCCCCATAGCCAAGGACATCGCCATCCGCTTCCACCTGGACCGCCGGAAAACAGCCAGCATACTGGACACCTTCTCATGCCTTGTGCAAGGTATCATCCCCTACGGAGCACAAATGCTGATAGCCGCCGGACTTGCCGGCATCTCCCCCATCAGCATCATCGGAAACCTATACTACCCCTTCTGCATGGGAGCCTGCGCCATACTCGCCATTCTCCTGAGATACCCCAGGAAATACTCGGGAGAAGGATGAGTGATAAGTGATGAGTGATGAGTGGTGTTGTGTGAACATTTAAAAAAAACACCCTCATGCCAACAAATAACTCATAACTCATAACTCATAACTCAAAATCTTTTCTTACCTTTGCACCCGCTATTACGAGATAGTAGCATAATTCAAATCATTAACTAAAAATATTTTAATTAAATGGCAACAAAAATCAGATTGCAAAGACATGGACGTAAGAGCTACGCTTTTTACTCTATCGTTATTGCAGACGTAAGAGCACCACGTGATGGTAAATTTATTGAGAAGATTGGTACTTACAATCCTAACACCAATCCTGCCACAGTAGATTTGAAGTTCGACCGCGCACTTGACTGGGTGTTGAAGGGTGCACAACCTACTGACACAGTTCGTAACATCCTCTCTCGCGAAGGTGTTTACATGAAGAAGCACTTGCTGGGCGGTGTAGCAAAAGGCGCATTTGGCGAAGCGGAAGCTGACGCTAAGTTCGAAGCTTGGAAGAACAACAAACAAAGCGGTTTGGCTGCTCTGAAGGCTAAGGAAGACGAAGCTAAGAAAGCTGAAGCAAAGGCACGTCTGGAAGCAGAAAAGAAAGTAAACGAAGAAAAAGCAAAAGCATTGGCAGAAAAGAAAGCTGCTGAAGCTGCCGCAAAAGCTGCTGCTGAAGCATCGGCTGAAGAGGCTCCTGCAGAAGAAACCCCTGCTGCTGAAGAAACTGCTGCCGAATAATAGTAAGCACAGCATTATCGCTAAAAATGGGATTAAAACTATAAAAATCCTCTCCGGTTCATATCGGAGGGGATTTTTTATTACTATATTTGCAGCTATAATCATTCATTAAAAAAACAAGCAATGAAAAAGTTTACTTATCTGCTCGCTGTAGCCGCTGTGTTTACGGCTTGTAACAGTGGAAACAACGGTTACACCGTAACCGGAACTGTAGAGGGTGCAGCCGACGGCGACACCGTATATCTGGAAACCGTGGAAGGACGCCAATTCGTCAAATTGGATTCTGCTGTCATCAAAGGTGGAACATTTACCTTCAAGGGCACACAAGATACTGCTGTCAACCGCTACATCTCTTACAAAGCCGAAGGAAAAGACGGCGCAGCCATCGACTTCTTCCTGGAAAACGGCAAGATTATAATCAACTTGTCGCAGGAAAACAACTCTGCCACCGGTACTGCCAACAATGATGCCTACCAGGAAATCAGAGCCCAAATCAACGGTCTGAACAAACAGATGATGAGCATCTACGAATCCATGTCGGACACCACACTGACCGACGAACAGCGTGAAACCAAAGGCAAAGAGATGGAAAATCTGGAAAACAGCATGATATCTGCCATCAAAGCCGGCATCAAAAAGAACATCACCAACCCGGTGGGTGTACTCCTGCTGAAGCAGAACTATTACTACATGGATGTGGCAGACCTCAACCCGCTGATGCCCCAAATCCCCGCAGCTTACGACAACGACGAAGCCATCGTCAAGATAAAGAACAACGTTGAGAAAATGAAAGCCACTGCCGTAGGCCAGAAGTTCACAGACTTCGAGATGCAGACGCCGGAAGGAAAAACGGTAAAACTATCCGACTACGTAGGCAAGGGCAAAGTTGTCCTTGTTGACTTCTGGGCAAGCTGGTGCGGCCCCTGCCGTCGCGAGATGCCCAACCTGGTGGAAGCTTACGCCAAATACAAGAACAAGAACTTCGAGATTGTAGGCGTATCCCTGGACCAGAGTGCTGACGCATGGAAAGAAGCCATCAAGAAGCTGAACATCACTTGGCCGCAAATGTCCGACCTGAAATACTGGAACTGCGAAGGCGCACAGCTTTATGCCGTAAGCAGCATCCCCCACACTGTGTTGATTGACGGTGAAGGAACTATCCTTGCACGCGGATTGCACGGTGACGAACTTCAGGAAAAGATAGCTGAAGCTGTTAAATAATAAAGCCGGACACACCGGAAGCTAAAGAAGAATGCCACACTTCGCAAAGGCAAATGCTATTGATTGCGCCTTGCGAAGTGTGGCATTTCAATTGATAAAATGTTGCATTTCGGTCAATGAAGTGCGGCATTCGGGATGATGAAGTGCGGCATTTTCAAGAGAAGATGCGTGCCGCCATTTCCATACCCAACCGTACGGTTTCCCACTGCTTTTCCTCATCGGCCTCCGAAGGGGAAAGAAGCGCATTCGCATCCGGCAGGCACAAAGTGAAACGTTTCAAGGGGATATAGTTCAACACGCTCTCGGTCTTCGCCTGCAATTCATCCAGTTCGTCTTCCTGGGGATAATGGGACAGCACGAAACCGAATACCGCCTCTTTCTCGTGTATAAACCAGAGCAGACGGTTGCGGTCGCACGCGCCACAGTCGTAATTCAAGAAATAGGCATCGGCCCCATGCAGCTGCACCAACATATCCGTAGGTGCATGGAATGCAACATACATCCCTGCAGGACGCTCGCGCAAAACACGGTTATTCAGCCGAACGGTATCTTCCATTATCACCGAATGCACCCCGTCGAACTGGACGTAGCGACAACCGGCATCATAGAGTTGGGTAAGCAAAAGTTTGTAGCAGGAAGCAATATCATCCGTCAAAAGCCGAATGTCGGAATAAACGGTTTCTATCTGAGTCCGCTCCACGCGTTGAATAATCTGGGTCAAGAGTTCTGCCGGCGAGGGGATATGCTGTTTCTTCATCACCTCCCCACCCGCAATGGAATCAAGAAATGCAAATTCTTCCAGAACCGGATGCCGGAGCAAGCCGAGCCGTTCCGTAACCTCCAAAGGAGAACCTTCGGAGAAAAACTGGCCGTCTTTGGAACGGATACCCTCCCAGCTTTCCAAAAAATCACGACTTCGGAAACCACCGTCGGAAACCACCTTCATGCCTCCCTGTTCCAGCCGTTCCACAAGATTGCGCACTGACGCATCTTCAACCGCCTGCAAAGCCTGCCGGCTCACTTGTCCGTTCTGATATTGCTCGCGGGCATCCTTCAATGCACGAGGTACGCAAAAAGCTCCAGCGATGTCTATTTTAAACGGAGGAAATACATTTGCCATATTCATCCTTTCTTTGATTATTAAAATAATGATACTTCAGCCCCTATGCCACGGGCAATAAAGCAATACAATTGAACGGTAACAAGAGACATTATCAAGGATTGAGAACCTTAAATAAACCAATTCGTTACAAATATAACTAAAGAATCCGAAAATCCACAATCCGCTCCAAAGATTTATCTTCATTTGACACTTGAAAATTCAGAGAATGCTCAAGTATACAACAACAGCCTATAACGAACAACTTTAAAAAGTAATTTTTATTCAAAGTTTTCCATTTACAAATAAAATACCACTAATTATCAAGCGATTAACACTTTTTAAATCACAAAAAGTTTCCCAAAAAGTAAAACCTATCAATAACTATAATACCTTTGTTTCCGCATTTAAACTAAATAGATAGTCACATTTAAGTATAAAAGGTTATGATACAGACAGTACTCAAGCGCGACGGGCGCGTCGTCGGATTCAACGAAGAAAAAATAGCCACCGCCATCCGGAAAGCCATGTTGCATACAGATAAAGGTGAAGACCTGCAACTGATACACCAGATTACGGACCGCATCTCTTTCAAGGGGGATTCGCAGATGACGGTGGAAGCCATCCAGGATTTGGTGGAAGTGGAGCTGATGAAGAGCAGCCGTAAGGACGTTGCCCAAAAATACATCGCCTACCGCAACCAGCGAAGCATTGCCCGCAAGGCAAAGACGCGCGACATGTTCCTGGAGATTATCAACATCAAGTCCAACGACATCACACGCGAAAATGCCAATATGAATGCTGATACCCCGGCAGGCATGATGATGAAATTTGCCAGCGAAACCACCAAGCCTTTTGTGGACGACTATCTGCTGAGTGAAGAAGTTCTGGATGCCGTCACCCAGAACTATCTGCACATCCATGACAAGGATTATTATCCCACCAAGAGCCTGACATGCGTGCAACATCCGCTGGACCATATTCTGAAATACGGCTTCTCTGCCGGACACGGCGAATCGCGCCCGGCCAAACGCATCGAGACTGCCAGTATCCTGGGATGTATCTCGCTGGAAACAGCCCAGAACGAGATGCACGGCGGACAAGCCATCCCTGCATTCGATTTCTACCTTGCCCCCTACGTGCGCAACAGCTTCATCGAGGAAGTCAAGAACCTGGAAGAACTGAATGGAAAAGACTATTCCCATCTCTATCAGAAGGAACTGGCCGACTATCTGCTACAGCCGTTGGACGGACTGACGGACGAGGACCGCATCGTGCAGCATGCTGTCAACAAGACCGTATCGCGCGTGCACCAGTCCATGGAGGCGTTTATCCATAACATGAACACCATCCACTCACGCGGCGGCAACCAAGTGGTGTTCAGCTCCATCAACTACGGCACAGACACCTCTGCCGAGGGGCGCTGCATCATCCGCGAGCTGCTGAAAAGCACCTATCAGGGGGTAGGAAACGGAGAAACCGCCATCTTCCCCATCCAGATATGGAAAAAGAAACGGGGTGTGAGCTACCTGCCTGAAGACCGCAACTACGACCTCTACCAACTGGCCTGCAAGGTGACGGCACGGCGTTTCTTCCCGAACTTCCTGAACCTGGACGCCACCTTCAACCAAAGCGAGGACTGGAAAGCCGATGACCCGAAACGCTACCAGCATGAAGTTGCTACCATGGGATGCCGTACCCGTGTATTCGAAAACCGTTTCGGACCGAAGACCTCCATCGGACGCGGCAACATCTCTTTCTCTACCATCAACATCGTCCGTCTGGGCATTGAGTGCATGAACATCGAAGACAAGGAACAGCGCATCGCCCGGTTCTTTGCCAAGCTGGATAGTATGCTCGAAGTGACCGCACGCCAGCTGCACGAGCGCATGGAGTTTCAAAAGACCGCCTTCGCCAAGCAGTTCCCGCTACTGATGTCTGCCTTGTGGATAGGCAGCGAGAAGCTGAAACCGAACGATACGATTGCTTCCGTCATCAACCAGGGAACACTGGGAATCGGTTTCATCGGATTGGCAGAATGTCTCGTGGCATTGCTCGGAAAACATCACGGCGAATCTGGCGAAGCCCAGGAGCTGGGACTGAAAATCGTGACCTATATGCGCGACCGTGCCAACCAGTTCTCGGAGCAATACCAGCACAACTACAGCGTGCTTGCCACTCCTGCCGAAGGGCTGTCGGGCAAGTTCACCCGCATCGACCGTAAGAAGTTCGGCACGCTGCCGGGCATTACGGACCGTGACTACTACACCAACTCCAACCACGTGCCCGTATACTACAAATGCAGCGCCCGCCACAAAGCGGAAGTGGAGGCTCCTTATCATGAGCTGACCCGCGGCGGACACATCTTCTATGTGGAGATAGACGGTGACGCCACCCACAATCCGGAAGTCATTATGCGTGTAGTGGACATGATGGACCAATACAACATCGGCTACGGTTCGGTAAACCACAACCGTAACCGCTGTCTGGAGTGCGGCCACGAAAACTCCACCCCAAACCTGGAAGAATGCCCGAAGTGCGGCAGCAAGCATATCGACAAGCTGCAACGCATCACCGGCTACCTGGTGGGGACAACCGACCGCTGGAACAATGCCAAGCTGGCAGAGTTGAACGACAGGGTCGTTCATAATTAAAAATTAAAGGGCTGCGCAGTGCAAAGCGGAGCTTCATTTTTAATGGTTGACGTTTAATTTTTAATGATTAATGTTCAGCTTCCTACCTGCGATGTTTAATTTTTAATTTTTAATTATTAATTCCCTACTCATGCTTTCTATTCTCGACATTTTAGAAGATACCACAGTAGACGGTCCGGGCTTCCGGACCGCCATTTATGCTGCCGGATGCCCCAACGGTTGTCCCGGTTGCCACAATCCGGAGTCGTGGGACATCAACCGCGGGCACTGGATGAGTACGGAAGAGATTCTGGAAAAAGTCCTTGCCGACAACTTTGCAGACGTCACCTTCAGTGGTGGAGACCCGATGTTCCAGCCGGAAGGATTCACCCAACTGGCACATGCCATCAAGGAGCGGAGCCGGAAAAACATCTGGTGCTATACGGGCTATACTTTTGAAAAACTACTGCGCAACCCGCGCCAAGCCCAACTGCTGAAGTACATCGACGTACTGGTGGACGGCAAATTCAAGAAAGAACTGAGGGATGAGGAACTCTATTTCCGGGGAAGCCGCAACCAGCGTCTGATTGACGTACAGACATCCCTGCAAAAGGGGGAAACCGTAATTTACCACTATAATCCCCAAAAGGGCATTTAAAAAAGTATCCCGTCATTCTTCGCTTCGCTCCGAATGACGGGATACCTACATCACCATTCTATAAATTTCCCTCTTTCCCTGCGCTTCTGCAGCTCCTCCTGAAGAAAGCGCTGCCTATCCTTGGCGATATACCGGCGGGCAAAAATATTGGGCACCGCTACCCCCAGCGCTATGCAGAGAATAATCAGTGAAGCCGTGATGCCGTTGGAAACAACCGCCGTCACCTCGCCTACCACACCGTGCATATTGATAAGCCCGAAAAGCGAACGATACATCAACACTCCCGGAATCATCGGGATGACGGAAGGAATCGTCAAGACGTGATTGGGAACATGGAACCAATGCACTGCCTTCACGGCTATCAGGCTGACAACCATGCTGCCCATGAACGAACCTATCACCGGTCCGTAACCCAGCTCGAAATTGACAAAGTTACGCGTACAAACGGCGATGATACCGCCCACCGCAACAACCCACAACAAGCGCCGCTGTATATTGAATATCATGGAAAATCCCATGGCAGCTATCGCCGCCGCAATGGCATACACCAGATAACTATCATGAGGCACCATACTCAATTCGCTAAACTTCTTGTCAATCACAACATCCTCCACCGTCAGCAGACGCATGGCTATCACAATGCCGAAGGCCATTGCACAGACCATCAGCACCGTATTCACAGCCCGGACAATGCCCACCTGGATATAATTGTCAATCATATCATCCACAAAGTTTATCAACGGCACACCCGGAACAATGAACAGTGCACACGCCAACAACGGATGATAGGGAGTTTCCGAGAGTCCGGCAAAAGAAGACACATAGGCCAAGCAGGTCGAAATCAATGCGGCAATGGCAATACTCATATAGTGATTGATGCCGAACTCCATACAACGGACACGGACACGAAAACCGGCAAAAGCGCAGATGGAAGTAAACAGAAACGCCATCCAGTCACCACCGAACAGCTTGCAGAAACCTCCGCAGGCAAAGCCGGCACCGATGGCAACAACGTATGGCACATAGTTCCGCTTCTTGTTTTTGATTCTTTCCAGTTCCTCCTCATACTGGTCGAGGGAGTAGTCATTCTCAATGGCCCGCCAGGACAGTTTGCTGATTTCGGAAATGGCTGTCATGTTGATGCCATGCTTCTCGCACTTCTGGAATTTGGAGAACGAATGCAGGCCGTCGCTCACATTCACCACCAGCATGGTATAACTTACGTCGATGTGGAGCTTTTCTTCCGGCAGCCCCAGATAGGCGGCAACACGGTTTAGGTTACGAACAACACGGTTTGTATCAGCCGCACTCTCCACCAGCAGCTGTCCGGTACGAAGCAATAAATCGAGTTTCCTGCGCAGCAGGGCAATCTCTTGTTCAGTCAAAGTCTTATCCATGAATCTTTTTACCTATTTTTTTGGAGGCACAAAGATAGGCAAAATGTAGAAAACGATTTCATTCTTTCGGCAGAAAACTCTACCTTTGCAGCCGTTTTTTTAATGGACACAAATGGAAATATTCTGGAATACTATCGCACAATACAACGAGGCCACCTGGTGGACACAGCTCCTCATCACCGCAGCAGGTATCCTGCTCACCACGCAGCTCTACCGGAAACCGACCTTATGGGCAAAACGCTCCATGAAAATCTACATGGTATTTCTGAACGGGTGGATATCCGTCGTGTACTACATGATGTATTGCGGAGCGCGCGGACACCACTATATACTCGCCATCTTCTGGGGAGTGATTGCACTATTGTGGCTATGGGATTTGTTTACCGACTACACTCCGTTCGAGCGCAACCCGAAATACAAAGTACTGGTGGGGGTACTCTATGCAATGCCTTTCCTCTACCCGCTCCTTTCGTGGGCACGCGGAATGGAATTTCCCATGATGACCACCACCGTGATGCCCTGCTCGGTAGCAGTTTTCACCATCGGGCTACTGCTGGCTTTCTCGCGCAGGGTCAACCTGCTCGTCATTCTGTTCCTTTGCCACTGGGCGCTCATCGCCTTTTCCAAAGTCTACATCTACAAGATTCCCGAAGACCTCCTGCTGGCAAGCGCCACCGTACCTGCCATCTATCTGTTCTTCAAGAACTACTTTGAACAGAACTTACACAAGGAAACCAAGCTGGGCGCACGGCTCATGAACTGTTTCCTTATCCTCATCTGCATAGTGGTCGGGGTACTGCTCAGCATGACGCTGCTTCATGGAATGAAAGGATAAAGAAATAGAGCGCTTCCGCGCACCAAAATCATTTCTTCTTTCCTTGATTGGCCACAGCCTCCATTAATTTCTTTATCTCCTCAGGGTTACCCAAGAAATAGTCTTCCGTCAAGTTTAGCTCATTATCAAACTCAAAAACATAGGGCACCGCCGTAGGCAGGTTCAGATGCACGATTTCATCGTCCGAAATATGCTTCAGATGTTTGATAATACCCCGCAGGCTATTGCCATGAGCCACTACCAGCAATTCATCGGCCATTTTCAGATTCGGGAAGATGATACACTTCCAGTAAGGCATGATACGCTCAATCGTATCTTTCAACGACTCCGTACGGGGCAGTTCGGCATCGGGCACTTCTTGATAACGGTCCTCAAAACGCGGATTACGCGGGTCATCCTCGGCCAATGCATGCGGAGCCACATCAAAGCTCCGGCGCCATACCAACACCTGCTCGTCACCGTACTTGGCAGCCGTCTCTGCCTTGTTCAGCCCTTGCAACTGGCCGTAGTGTTTCTCATTCAACCTCCACGATTTCTCCACCGGAATCCAGTCCTGGTCGAGGCGGTCCAGCACACAATCCAGTGTCTTCACGGCACGCTTCAGATAGGAAGTATACGCCTTCTTGAAGCGGAATCCCTTTTCTGCCAGCAGCTCACCCGCTCTTACAGCTTCAGCAACGCCTTTCTCTGTCAAATCAACATCCGTCCACCCCGTGAAGCGGTTTTCCTTATTCCATGCACTCTCGCCGTGGCGAAGCAAAACAATCTTTTTCATATAGTCTCCTTTCAGTTTTACCTATAGAACACCCGGCTACCTCCTCTTGTTCATGCAATAGCGGACCACATATACCAAAAGTATCAGAAACGCCACCCACACCATGCTGATGACCGGCAGGTAGCGGTTATACAAATATTCCCCTTCCTTCGGGACACGGTTGAAAGTACAGATTATGCAATTACAGCACGCATCGAGTGCATCATGCGAGAATACCGAAAAAACAATGATAGCCACCCCCGCAAGAAGCATCATCAAAGTCCCCCACACCAGCCACTTACCAGCCACGGAAGGATGGAATTGCGAATGAGTGGAATGTACGAATCTAACCATAAACACTTGTCTATTATTACCGGTACAAATGTCCTTCATTTTTAACAATCCGGCAATACCTACTTTTCATCAAAAAGAGAGTCTGCCATCCCAATTAGTAGGTAGCCACGACCTCTATAAACCACGCCACAAGCTAACCCGAAATGGGGAGCGGCACAACACTAAAAGCCCTACATGTAGGTATTTCACGTTCTCCGGCAAAGCCTTTACTTTGCAGCAAACAATTTAATCACTTTATTTACAATGAAAAAGACTGGTGTTTTTTATGGTTCCAGTACCGGAACCTGCGAAGAGTTGGCTAACCAGATAGCCAAAAAGTTGGGAGTTTCCTCCACCGACGTACATAGTGTTGACAAGATGACCGCCGATAAAATCAAGGAATATGAAGTGCTGGTTCTAGGTACCTCCACTTGGGGAGACGGCGAACTGCAGGACGACTGGTATGACGGCGTAAAAGTACTGAAGAGCACCGACCTTTCCATGAAGCTCGTAGCCCTATTCGGTTGCGGCGACTCCGAATCCTACTGCGACACATTCTGCGACGGCATCGGAGTACTCTACGAGGACTTGAAGGATAGTGGGTGTACCTTCTTGGGCAACAAAGTCAGCACGGACGGGTATTCCTTCTCCTCTTCCATCGCCGTGGTAGACGATGCATTCGTAGGACTTCCCCTCGACGAAGTGAACGAGAGTGACAAAACCGCCGAACGCATTGACGCCTGGACAGCCGAAATAAAAAGCAAGCTCTAGAAAAGAAACAGACCATCCGTTTAAAGTAAACGGATGGTCTGCCTGCATCATGCAGATGATATCTTTCATCTGAACAGACAATGTGTTCTGCCATATCGCAAACACATTATCTGTTTTTTATGCTCTTATACGAACCAGCGAACATAGCAGAAGTCTTGACGGTGAGGCAGGTCTGCATTCTTCGGGAACATACGGTAAGAAACCTTGAAGCTACCCGCATTTTCCAACTTGTGCTTAGCCTGGAATGTATAGAGGGTACCTTCTTTCTTCACTACATTGAACGGTTCTACGGAGTAAACGTGCTGTTTGCCATCCTGAGCCGTATAAGTAGTCACCAGTTCCAGACCGATGGCATCGTTCAAGCCCTTCTCGTCGATAACGTAAGTAATGGTGTATTCCTTACCGCTCTCGATGGAGCCTTTCACCAGGTCTTCAGTCTTTTCGCAAGACACCACTTCAATGCTGTCCCATTTTTCGGCAACTTCTTCCTTCCAGGCAGCTATTTCCTTAGCCTTGGCATAACCGTCGGCAGCCAGCATCTTGAAACGTTTGGCTTCCTTGATGTAGAACTTATCGTAATAGTCATCCAACTGGCGCTTCATTGTATAGTGGGGGGCAATCTGTGCGATGGAGTTTTTGATAGTCTTCACCCAACCTTCAGAATATCCCTTCTTGTTGCGTGCATAGAACAACGGCAGAATTTCCTGCTCAAGAATGCTGTAGATAGTAGCGGCATCGAGTTGGTCCTGATGTTCCTGATTCTGGTAAGTACGCTTTTCGGTCAATGCCCAACCGGCACCTTCGCGATAGCCCTCCAGCCACCAGCCGTCGAGTACGGAGAAGTTTACAACACCGTTCATCAACGCCTTCTCGCCGGAAGTACCGGATGCTTCGAGCGGACGTGTCGGAGTGTTCAGCCAGATATCCACACCTGAAACGAGGCGACGTGCCAACTGCATATCATAATTTTCCAGGAAGATAATCTTACCCAGGAACTCCGGACGGCGGGAAATCTCGATGATTCTCTTAATCAAGCCCTGACCTGCACCATCGTGCGGGTGAGCCTTGCCGGTGAAAAGGAACTGTACCGGATAGTCAGGGTTATTCACGATCTTGGACAGACGATCGAGGTCGGTGAACAGTAAGTGTGCACGCTTGTAGGTGGCGAAACGGCGTCCGAAACCTATCAGCAGGGCATTCGGATTGATTTTGTCCAGCAGGGAAACGATGCGTGAGGGATCACCTTGATTCTTCAACCAAGTTTCACGGTATTGCTTGCGGACATAGTCAATCAGTTTGTTCTTCATCACCATGCGCGTCTTCCAAATTTCTTCGTCGGACACGTTATAGATAGCCTCCCAAATCTTGGGGTTGGACTGGTCGTAGAGGAAGTTTTCATCAAAATGCGCAGCATAGAGATGTTTCCACTCCGTAGCGCTCCAAGTGGGGAAGTGTACACCGTTGGTAACGTAGCCCACATGACTTTCTTCGGGGAAGTAGCCCTTCCAGATGGAAGCGAACATCTCCTGGGAAACCTTCCCGTGCAACCAGCTCACACCGTTCACCTCTTGAGAAGTGTTGCAAGCGAATACAGACATACAGAAACGCTCGCCCTTGTCGCCCGGATTGTTACGTCCGAGGTCCATCAGGTCATCCCAGCTGATACCCATTCTTGAAGGATAGCCGCCCATGTACTTGCCGAAAAGACCTTCGTCGAAGTAGTCGTGACCGGCAGGAACCGGAGTATGTACAGTATAGAGAGAGGAAGCACGTACCAACTCGATAGCCTGGTCGTAAGTCAGACCTTCGGCCACGTAGTCACAGATGCGCTGTACGTTGATCAAAGCAGCATGTCCTTCGTTGCAGTGATAAATATCTTTCTTGATGCCCAGCTTCTTCAGCGTCAGAATACCGCCGATACCCAACAAAATCTCCTGCTTCAGACGGTTTTCCCAGTCACCGCCATACAGTTGGTGAGTGATGGAACGGTCGAACTCACTGTTCATTTCATTGTCTGTATCAAGCAGATAGAGGGAGATGCGTCCTACATTTACTCTCCACACATAAGCATGCACGTAGTAATCCAGATAAGGAACATCCACCACCACCTGTTGTCCATTCTCGTCCAATACACGATCGATGGGTAACTGTCCGAAGTTTTGCGCCTCGTAGTTGGCGATCTGCTGACCGTCCATAGACAAGGTTTGGGTAAAGTAACCATAGCGATACAAGAAACCGACTGCACACAAGTCAACGTTACTGTCGGAAGCCTCTTTCAAATAGTCACCGGCAAGTACGCCCAGACCACCGGAATATATCTTAAGTACGTGGTTCAAACCATACTCCATGCTGAAATAGGCAACAGACGGGCGCTTGCTGTCAGGCGTCACATCCATGTATGTACGGAATTTTGAATATACATCTTCCATTCTGCGCAGAATAACCTTATCGTTGGCAAGCGCTTCAAGTTTGGCATAACTCATACGCTCCAGCAGAAGTACGGGGTTCTGTCCCACTTCTTTCCAAAGGGCAGGTTCAAGATCTCTGAAGAGTTCGGTGGCTTCATAATTCCATGACCACCAAATGTTACGTGCCAGTTCAGACAGTTTCTCCAGTTCGGCAGGAATGTGCGATTTCACATTCACGTCTTTCCAGTTAGGAGTGTTTACATTACTAACTTTAATCTTCATTGTATGATAACTAATTGATTAATAATTCTTTTATCTTAATTGACGCTTCATGGCGTTGCACAGCGCAATATCATAAGCCTCATAGTAATACTTTATAAAATGCTTCCATAAGGCCTGCTCTGCCACCTGACCTGCACGTTTACGGATTTCCTTGATTTCGGCTTCTGTCTTGGTCGAGAACAAGGCTACGGTATCCTTTATGCCGTCTGCCACTTCGGAATAATTGTAATCCGAACGGTGCAGCACCTCCACTCCGTCGTCAATGCCATGCTGATTCTTCAGACTGTTCACCCAAAGTCCAAAACCGGCAAGGTCGGTGGTGATAGTGGGCACGCGGAAAGCCACGCTTTCCAGCGGGGTATATCCCCATGGTTCGTAATAAGACGGATAAACACTAAGATCTTCGCCTAAAATCAAGTCATAATAATGCTTGTTGAGAATACCGTCGTGGCCATCCTGATAGCAGGGTACAAAAATCACTTTCACCTTATCTTCGGGACGATTGCCCATACCGAGGTATTTCAGCATATCCAGCACCTGGTCGTGCGTCATATTGTGCAGCCAGTGAGTGATGAAAGGGCACTGTAACGGCTCGGTAAACTTATCCTTGCTCTTAAGGCGTTTCTGCAAATCCTCGCGGGGGTCTCCCACCCAACTAGGCACGTTGACAAACGCCAATACTTTCTTTTTCAAATCCTTATCCCGGTTCAGCCTATTCAATGATTCCAGGAACACATCAATGCCCTTATTCTTGAACTCATAGCGTCCGCTGGTACCGATAATCAGCGTATCATCACCCAAGTCCTCACCCAGCAGGCAGTTTGCCACACGCAACATGGTGGAACGGGCACGTTTTCGCTTGCCCGTGAAAGTGGCGCCTTTCGGTACAAAATCATCTTCAAAACCGTTCATCAGCACAACGTCCGCAGGCTTGTCAAGCAACTCCTTGCATTCGTTGTTTGTGATTTCGCTCACGGTAGTGAAACAGTCCACATAATGAGCCGTCTGCTTTTCTATGGAATGCTTAGACTGCATATTCAACTCCTCCGCCATCTGGTCGCCGTTGTAAGCGAAGAGATAATCGTAGAGCGGCTTATTGTTGCCTGCTATGGAACGGCCGATGGACGTGGCATGTGTGGTGAAGATAGTCCCTATCTCGGGAACGGCAGACTGAAGATAGAGGGCGGCCATACCGGTCATCCACTCGTGTGCCTGGAACACCACTTTGTCTGTTTCCGTCAGATTATAGCGGTAGAAACTCTCTATCACCTTTCCGGTAGCGAAAGCAAACATGGATGCTTCGTCATAATCGCCATATCCATGCAGCGAATCCACTTGATAGCGGTTCCACATCTCTGTATAAATCTCATTTTTTTCTGCAAAGAACGGTTGGAAATCAACCAATATAACAATAGGTTCCCCCGGAATGTTCCAGCGTCCTACACGAACAGAGAGATTGTCTTTCAACGCAGCATATTTTTTCCACGCTGCGCAAAGGTTATCAGACTCAATGAACAAAGGGTTCTCTTTTCCCTGCCAGAAATCCGGCCCTATAAAGAATAATCTATCGCGAAATTTAGTCTGTAAAGTATTTGCCCTTGTAGACAAAACCGTATAGATACCGCCTACTTTATTACACACTTCCCAGCTCGCTTCGAAGATGTAATCGGGGGTAAGTAGTTCTTTAGTCATATTATGTTATAATCTCTTTATCTTAATTACGGCTGCAAAAGTACGTATTATTCTTTGAAAAATAGCCTTTTAATCGAAAAAACTGATTAAATATGCATAAACAATCGTTTACGGAATATCATAGTTTAGCCACAAAAGCCTCATGGGTTCGCCCATCCCTGCATTTTTCGTCTAAACTTCCCGAAGTTTATACGGAGAATCCCTGGAGCTTTCAGTTGAATCCCCAAGGATTTAAACAAAAAGCTCCAGAGATTTCAGTTGTAAATCCCTGGAGCTTATTTTCTTATAATCCGGATTATACCATCAATGCAGCTACCAGCGCCAAAATAGCGTAGAATTCAGGAAGTGCGGCGTAAATCATTGTATTGGTCTGTACGTCGTGTCCTTGTGAGATACCCACGATACCGCTGGCACAAATCTGTCCCTGACGGATAGCGGAGAACAGACATACCAGCCCGACACCCAGTCCGATACCCAGCATCAAAGGGCCGTCCGTAGCAAAATCCCTGCCCATAGACATCAGGAAAGCCACGAAGCCGTAAAGTCCCTGCGTAGCCGGAAGAGCCGACAAAATCATATAACTTGCTGACTTGGAAGGGTCTTTCTTCAAAGCTCCTTCTGCCGCACTACCGGCGATTGTTGTACCGAAGCAACTGCCAATTCCTGCAAGGGCCAACATCAGGCCCAGACCGAGATAACCTAAAATTTCATTCATAATGTTTCTATTTTTATTTGTTTTTTAATTTGTTTATTTCTTTACTACTGTAAAAGGTTTGTAGGCTTCGCCCTTGCCTTCGTAACCGGAATTCTTGAAGTATTCCACGAATGTCAGACGGAGAGGATGGACGAAAGCGCTCAGGCAAGACATGGCGATATTCAGCGTATGCCCGAATATCAGTATCAGTCCGCAGAACAGCCAGCCCAGGGCAGGTCCTGCCGCATCGTTCACCATGAAGGCAAGCTGATTGAACACGCCGCCAAGCATACCGCCTGCCAGACCGAGGGCATAGAGACGGATGTAGGAAAGTATATCGCCCATCAGTCCGGTTGCCATGTTATAGGTGTCCCATACCCCGGCACCGATGTTGACAAATACATTCCGGTGGATGTTGTTCAGCAGGTAGATGCCAATGGCGGAAACACCGCCAATCACGATGAATGCCCATGTAGACACATCTTCCGAAATTATCTTGAAGAAGGAAAGTCCGCCGGTACAGATAAATCCCACTACCAGCAACAGCCATCCCCAGGCACTGAGCGACTCCTTGAAGCCGAAGCGCACGGTCTGCCCCACTGCCTTCACCGTCATGGCAATGCAGATATGCACCGCACCGATAATCAGCGCCAGCAGCATTTGTTTGTCATAGGTGGTCTCGCCTATCTTGCCCACAATCATGAATTCCTTCAGTTTGGCGGGTATCTCCAGGTCGAAGAGGCTTACACCGAAGAATGTTCCCAGTATGGCACCGATGACGGCCGTGAATATACCCAGCGTAATCACCAGATTCATCATGCCTTTCATGGACTCGGACATCTTCTTTTTCAGGATGAACCCGAGTGCTATCAGCACCAAGCCGTAGCCCGCGTCTCCCATACAGAAGGCAAAGAAGAGCGAGAAGAACGGCGCAAGTATTGGCGTCGGGTCGAACTCTGCATAGTCGGGCATGCCGTACATTTTTGTAAGCACTTCGTACATGCGTGTATAGGCGTTGTTTTTCAACTTGATGGGAGCGTTGTCCTCGCGTCTGGCCGCCCTTATCTCATAATAAGTGCCGTTTTCATCGAGAAGTTTCCTCACATCCGCCTCGCAGTCTTCGGGAATCCAGCCTTCCATCAGCACTACGGCTCCTTCCGCCATCTGCTCGCTGTTCAGCTTGACTTTCAGCAGGTCTATTTCTCCTTGAAGCTGGAGGTTGTATTTCTCCAACGTACAGTAATTCGCCTTGCAGAAGTCTTTCAGCCCGGCATGTGCCTGCACAAGGGCTTCTTCCGTACCGGCTTTCTTCCGGCTCAGCTCGGAGAGGCTGAGTGAAGGCAGACGGAGCGGTTCCACATCCAGCTCTACCGGCTGGGGAGTGACGGTCACAAAATAAAGATGTCCGCCGTTCTCTTTCACCACGATGGCATTGTAGTCCTCTGCCCACGCTTCGTTATAGTCTTTCTCCGGGCAGGTGTAGAACTGCACGAACCAGCCGGCATCTTCCAGCCGGCGGATGGATTCCCAATCGAAATCACCCCAAGCCTCCATCTGTGCCACGTCCTTGTCAATGGCGGGAATCTGCTGGTTCAAGTCTTGTATACGTGCCTGCAAATCCTCATAGGATTTCACCAAAGCATCGGCAGACAACTCTTTATGCACCTTTTCTTCCGGCTGTTTGTCCGCCAGGGTGTACATGCTCTGAAGCATATTCTTGTAGAGCGTACGCTTCTGCATGAATCGCTGCAAGGTGTCGTCCATCTCGCCGCACTGCCTTTCCACAACGTGCACCACGCCCAGTTCCCGGATCTGTGCCAGAAACGCTTCGTACTCCTTATGATACACAAGGAACGTGAGCTTCTTCATTTTCGTAATCATGCCTCTGCCTCCTTCCTTTTCTCCTGATGGGACTTCATGATTTTCTGCGATGACTTGGAGAGGTTCTCCTCGTCTTCCATAAACCGCTTGATTTTGCGCAGAGCATCCTGATAGCCCGGAATCTGTACTTTCTCAAAAAGATTCACCTTCTGGGTGGTCTTTTTACGCGCATGTTCCAACAAATTCAACTTGGCAACGATAAATTCACGCTCGATGGCAGTATGTGCCAGCGACTTGAGCAGATGTAACCCGTCCGCATACCATTTGGGCGCATTGAACAAGCTGTAGGGACGTATCTCGAAATCTACATTCTCGAGCAATGGCACCCGTACACCGGCAATCTTCTTCACACCGAGATGAACATCGCTGACCTTTATCAATGAAGCGTCGAACTCATTCCAAAGGGCGAACATGGCTTCGTAAGCTTGGATTTCCTTTTCCAACCTCGCATCCAGCGCGGCAGCATCGCCCTTGCAACGCTTCACTTCCATACGCAGGGCACTCTCCTTGTTCTTGATGATGGGGAGTGTACGCACGCGCACCTTCAGTTGCTTTTCCAACTGCTGGAGGGAGGTTTTGTTATATTGAAACTTAATAGCCATTTTATTTACGATTTAACGATTTACGATTAGACGACTGAAGCTACTCAATTTCTCAATTTACAGATTTACAATTTCAGTAATATCAATCGTAAACCGTAAATCGTCTAATCGTACATTTATTTAGTTTGCTTTCGGCCAGAACTGGTCCACAAGCTCTTTCTTGATATTCACCTCTTCTGGACGGAAATACTTGCCGAACAGACTCCATGCCACATCGAGCATCTCTGTGGTATCGAGGTTGACATCGATGGCCAGTAGCTGGTTGGAGTAGTCCTTGGCAAAGGCAAGGGTACGTTCGTCGTAGTTCGTCAGGTCGAAACCGTTTTCAAGCTTGGTCTTGGCGTTGGCAGCGTCGGCATACAGACGCACGGCGGCATTCATCACCTGCGGATGGTCCTTACGCGTCTTTTTACCCGTAACAAGCTGCTTCAGACGGGACAAGGAACGGAATGGGTCAACGATAACCTTACCGATGTCGCTGTCACGACGGAGGAACAACTGGCCTTCCGTGATATAACCCGTATTGTCGGGCACGGCATGCGTAATGTCGCCACCGGACAGAGTCGTCACCGCAATAATCGTGATGGAACCGCCGCTTGGGAATTGCACCGCCTTTTCGTATATTTTCGCCAAGTCCGAATAAAGGGAACCCGGCATGGAGTCCTTCGAAGGAATCTGGTCCATACGGTTGGACACGATGGCGAGCGCATCGGCGTAGGAAGTCATATCCGTAAGCAGCACCAGCACCTTTTCATTATTGTTCACAGCGAAATACTCGGCTGCCGTCAGTGCCATATCCGGAATCAGCAGACGCTCTACCGGAGGATTCTCGGTGGTATTCATAAAGCTGACGATACGGTCGAGCGCACCGGCATTGGAGAATACGTTCTTGAAGTAGAGGTAGTCATCGTTCGTCATACCCATACCGCCAAGGATAATCTTGTCAGTCTCCGCACGCAGAGCCACATTCGCCATCACCTGGTTGAAGGGCTGGTCGGGGTCGGCAAAGAACGGAATCTTCTGTCCGGACACCAGCGTATTGTTCAGGTCGATGCCTGCAATACCGGTTGCAATCAGTTCCGAAGGCTGCTTACGGCGCACCGGATTCACGGACGGACCGCCAATTTCCACCTCCTCGCCTTCAATGGCCGGACCACCGTCGATGGGGTCGCCAAAGGCGTTGAAGAACCGTCCGGCAAGCTGCTCGCTCACTTTGATTGTAGGAGCCTTGCCCAAGAATACTACCTCTGCATTGGTGGGAATACCTTCCGTACCCTCGAACACCTGCAAAGTCACTTCGTCGCCGGCAATCTTCACCACCTGGGCAAGTTTGCCGTTTACGGTCGCCAACTCGTCATACCCCACTCCGGTTGCCTTCAGCGAACACGTAGCTTTCGTAATCTGAGTAATCTTGGTATATATCTTTTGAAATGCTTTTGTTGCCATCTATTTATTTACTATTTGACAATTTACTATTTACTATTTAAATCTCTGCCATCCTATTCTACTATTTTCCTATCTACAACCTCCGTGCACCTGCATCCGCAAGGCAAATAGTAAATTGTAAACAGTCAAATAGTACATCCTTAGGCTTTCCGTTCCTCAACCAGTTCCTGCAACTGCTTATGGAACTTCTCGTATTCTTCCGACTTGAACTTCGAGTAGTTCATCTGCTTGCAGATGTTAATCATCTTCTTGAAGTAATCCATTACTTCGTTGAAGTTGTCGAACTCAAATTCGGTATGACAGATTTCTATTACCATATTCAGAATCTCCTCCTGACGCTCCATCGGAGTCACGGCATCAACTTCGTCAAAGGCATCCTGCTGCAGGATAACGAAGTCAATCAGTTCCGATTTCCAGAAAGTCACGTGATATTCTACGGGCACGCCGTCGTCACCCAGGATGTTGATTTGCTCGGCAATCTCCTTACCACGCTGCAAACGGGTCTTGATTTCATTCACCTTGCCAATCCAATCACCGTTGATGTGCTTGGTGATATACTCCTCGAATTCAGGGTATTCAATGTATTTGGAATACGAGTCAATCGGATTTACGGCAGGATAACGCTTCTTGTCGGCACGGTCCTGCTCAAGGGCATAGAAGCAGCGAGCCACCTTCTTCGTATTCTCGGTTACCGGCTCCTTCAGGTTACCGCCCGCAGGCGATACCGTACCAATGAAAGTAATGGAACCGGACTCGCCGTTGTTCAGCTTCACATAACCCGCACGGCCGTAGAAGTTGGAGATGATGGAGGACAAGTCCATCGGGAAGGCATCGGGACCGGGCAACTCCTCCATACGGTTGGACATCTCGCGCAATGCCTGCGCCCAACGTGAGGTGGAGTCCGCCATCAGCAGCACCTTCAATCCCATGCTCCGGTAGTATTCCGCAATCGTCATTGCCGTGTAGACAGATGCCTCACGGGCAGCCACCGGCATGTTCGAAGTATTGGCGATGATAATCGTACGTTCCATCAGCTTCCGTCCCGTATGCGGGTCAACCAATTCGGGGAATTCTGTAAAGATTTCCACAACCTCGTTGGCACGCTCACCGCAGGCAGCGATGATTACGATGTCCGCTTCCGCCTGTTTTGAAATGGCATGCTGTAGTACCGTCTTTCCTGTACCGAACGGACCGGGGATAAAGCCCGTACCACCTTCCACAATCGGGTTCACGGTATCGATTACGCGCACACCGGTTTCCAGCAGTTTGAAAGGACGCGGTTTTTCCTTATAGTTGGTCATGGCACGCTTCACGGGCCATTTCTGTATCATGTTCACCCGGATGTCATTGCCTTCGCCATCCGTCAGCACTGCAATGGTATCCTCAATGCTGTAATCACCTTCCTTTGCGATGGATTTCACGGTGCACACACCTTTCTGTTCAAAAGGCACCATGATTTTCAGAGGCTGGAAGTTCTCGTCCACTTGTCCCAGCCAGGCAGCGGCTTCCACTTGGTCGCCCACCTTTGCCAAAGGCACAAAATGCCATTTGCTTCCTTTATCCAGCGGATAGGTATATTGCCCGCGTTTCAGGAAAACGCCATCCATCTTGTCGAGGTCGTTTTGCAGACCGTCGTAGTTCTTCGAAAGCATACCGGGCCCCAGTGTCACTTCGAGCATATGTCCGGTAAACTCGGCTTCGGCCCCCACTCTCAGTCCGCGGGTACTCTCAAATACCTGCACGTAGACCTGGGTACCTACTACCTTAATCACCTCCGCCATCAACTTGTCTCCTCCGGTCGAGATATAACAAATCTCATTCTGCGCTACCGGTCCGTCGACGACGAGGGTCACCATGTTGGCTATTACGCCACTAACAGTTCCTTTTGTTGCCATATATTTTTAGTTGTTTATTTTATCTGAATTCTGCGGGTATCTGCACATCGTCTTTCAAGGCAGCGATAATGCTGCGGAACAGTTGGTTACCCTTCTCTTTATCCAACGAAATCCACCGTTCTATCATCTCCAGCTGTAGCAGGAAGACAAACAGACGTTCCACGGTAAAGTAATCGAAGAATGTGGCCTCCTCCATCCAGTCCCAGCGAAGCTGGTCCAGCTTCTTTTCCCGGTCCACCAGTTCCTCCATCTCACTGATTTTCACCAGCTGCTCCAGATAATCCACCTCAGTACCCAGACCGAAGTCACGGGCATTGGAAGTACGCAGAGCCTCGCACACTTCCGTATCACCCACAATCAGCGGAGCAATGTCCAGCTTGAACTTACGTGCTGTGAGCGCCACCAATATATTATTGAGAGTGAGGTTGAAACCAAACCAGGAAGACACAAACTGATTCTTACATTCCATGGCATAGGCGTAATAGAGCGCTGCCAGGCGGTCTTCATACAAGAAACCGTCCTCGGCAGGCAGGCTGAAGTATTCGGAAATGAACGTGGAGAGATAAGATGGGAATACACTGTCAGAGACTTCGTCGCCATCCTTCAGTCGTGAGATATATTCCGCCAGTTCCTCCGACGAATAGTTTCCGCGCGGGTCGATGGCAGCATCCTTATCCTTCAATAGTTTCAAGACATTCGCATTGTCGAATTTCAGATAAAACAAATCTATCAACTTTTTATCATCTTCCGACAAGGCAGGATATAGTTCCGTCCTGAAATCGGCTACTGTATAGCTCAGTTTACTGTCTTCCAGAGTAAGTTCAGGCAAACCGGCTACCAAGTAATAGTATTTACTCATAATCCTGTGGGAGTTTTTAGAACAGCATTTCCACTAATTGCGGACGCAGGAATTCCTTGAAGTAATTCATAAATTCTTCTTCGCCGAAGTTCACCTTGTACGAACCATCGGCAGGCGATACGGAGAACAAGGTTTTGATGCCATTCACTTGCTCAATCTTCACACCCTTGTCCAGCAGGTCTTTCGCCTTCGCTGCGAAATATTTCGTCAAGCCTTCCGCATCCGCAGTAGAGATAACGATTGGTTCGTTCACACTCCATTTGGACGCCAATGCAACGATGAAGGCATTAAGATAATTCTTGTTTGCAGCAAATGCCTTTACATCGGCATTCACAATGTTGTCCGTCACCAACGTAGCGATTTCGGACTTCAGAGCATTCACAGCCTGACCGGCAAACAACTTTAATTCAGATTTTGTATTCTCTGCCAGTTCATCGGCAGACTTATGGGCGGTAGCCACGATAGAATCCGCTTCCTTACGTGCATCCTCTATAATTCTCTTGGCTTCTTCCTGAGCTTTTGCGATAAGTTTCTGTGCCTCTTCATTTCCTTTCTCTACGCCTTCGCGGTAGATCTTATCGGTCAGCTCTTGAATCTTGTTTTCCATATTTGCAGGAGTTATTATATGATTTATATTACAATATTAATTGCGTGATTTTTTCCCTTCCTATTAGATTCACGCCAAATTTACAAAAATCCATTTGATATTGAATAGAAAGAAAGGAAGAAAAGTTCTTGCTCTTCCAAAAAAAACTCGTTTTACACCAACTTTGTTCTGTAATGATAACAAAAGAATGACAAAAGAAGCAGAAAATACGTCTACAACAACGCATGGCAAGGATTAAGGGGAGCAGTTCCGGAGGTATCTAAAACGAACGAAGCCTCCGTATCCTTATCAGACACGGAGGCTTCTTCTGAAAAACGGCG
>NZ_QTMC01000049.1:0-743 GCF_003602965.1 Bacteroides sp. AF25-5LB | reverse complement strand
TTCAGTATCCAGAAAGCCATTGACCATTTCGATACCGAACAGATGAAGAAGTGGTGCTCACGCCTCTATAACAAGTCCGGCATCTTCAAATACATCTACCCGTTCCTGAACGAAATGCCGGTGGGTGCTGACGGTGCCAAACAGACCTATCCGCAAATCTACGGTCTGAAGGGTTCGTTGAAAGCACACCGGAACTACTTCATCCAACGCCGGTATGACCTGAAGCAGGTGGAGTACGGCTATGTATCCACGCTGGGTGCCCAGTTCTACCAGAGTACGGCATCGCTGGACAAGGCTTATAAACTGAAACCGATGCAGTACCGGCTGACCATCCCGTACCGTGTGCAGCTCTCCACCAGCAACGGCGTGCAGGCCGACAGCGGCGTGGTGGATGCGGACGTGCTCCATTCCCTGCAGCTGACCCGTGCCTTCGGTGAGAACGACCCGCTGAAGATTATCGGTGCAGCCAAAATCAAGGAGCTGGTATGGCACGAGGATGCGTTCGCAATCGGCTTCAACTTCGGTCTGCTGACCTCACTGGTAAAACTCGACATGAGCGTGGAGAAAGCCAGCGGTTACCGGAACGGCTCGTTCATGGCTTCGACCAATGGTATGCTGCTTCTGGAAGAAGTGAACATGCGGAACAACCGGCTGGCCCGGAACGGGGACAACGGGAATGTGGCCACTTTGGACTTGAGCTGGCAGGGCCGCCTGAAGAAACTGGACGTGAGGGGTACGGGGCT
>NZ_QTMC01000048.1:0-884 GCF_003602965.1 Bacteroides sp. AF25-5LB | reverse complement strand
GACGGTGTATGGAGCGCGTTTTCACCGGCAGCCATCTGGGCCAAATGGGGCTTTGACGGTGAGTCGGCCATTGTAGCCGATTTCGACAACGAGATGGAGAGTGTGGCGTTGACATACGAGGGAAAGACTGTTTCGCAATCCGTGCTCAATACAACCGTCGGCATGTGGTATGGTACGAAGAAGCTACAGCTCAAGTCCATCTCATGCGTGACGCCTGCCGGTGTCACGGAAAGCTACAATGTCAATACGGGTGTGATAGCGTTTACCGTGGCTTCCGGCATTTCGATGCCTGCACGCTCAGAGGTCAGGATAACCGTTACGGCTACGGTACAGGATACGGATATAAGCCGTGAGCTGGTGTTCACCATTGCCGGTGTACGTGCCGGTAATCCGGGCAGTGATGCGATACTCTATAGGCTGGTGCCTTCCGTATCTTCAGTAAGCAAGCGGAAGGATGGTACCTACAGTGTGGCAAGCGTGTCATGCACACGCACCAAGTCTGTAGGCGGTACCACTTCCATCACGACTGACGGTGTGCTGAAATACAGTAAGGACGGTGGTTCGGAGGTCGAGATACAGAACGGCACGGCCATTTCCCCGAAGAACTTCACGACGCAGCTGCAGTTCGTGTTCTACGTGGGTGGGCAGGTCGTGGACCGGGAAACTATACCCATGGTTGTGGACGGCAACGACGGTAATCCAGGAAAACCTGGCGGTGACGGCGAATCCGTCAAGGCTGGCGGTGAGTGGCGCACGGCTAATACTCCATACAAAAAGCTCACCATCTGTACGATGGGGAGTCGCTCCTGGCTCTCAAAGGTTGACACTTCGAATCCACCTCTATGGACTCAGACAACTCATGACGGGAGGCGAATCACTCAGAC
>NZ_QTMC01000047.1:0-884 GCF_003602965.1 Bacteroides sp. AF25-5LB | reverse complement strand
GACGGTGTATGGAGCGCGTTTTCACCGGCAGCCATCTGGGCCAAATGGGGCTTTGACGGCGAGTCGGCCATTGTAGCCGATTTCGACAACGAGATGGAGAGCATTGCCTTGACATACGAAGGAAAGACTGTTTCGCAGTCCGTGCTCAATACAACCGTCGGCATGTGGTATGGTACGAAGAAACTACAGCTCAAGTCCATCTCATGCGTGACCCCTGCCGGTGTCACGGAGAGCTACAATGTCAATACGGGTGTGATAGCGTTTACCGTGGCTTCCGGCATTTCGATGCCTGCACGCTCAGAGGTCAGGATAACCGTTACGGCTACGGTACAGGATACGGATATAAGCCGTGAGCTGGTATTCACCATTGCCGGAGTGCGTGCCGGTAATCCGGGCAGTGATGCGGTGCTCTATAGACTGGTGCCTTCCGTCTCATCGGTAAGCAAGCGGAAGGATGGTACCTACAGTGTGGCAAGCGTGTCATGTACACGTACCAAGTCGGTCGGTGGCAGTACAGCTGTTACGACTGACGGTGTGCTGAAATACAGTAAGGACGGTGGTTCGGAGGTCGAGATACAGAACGGCACGGCCATTTCCCCGAAGAACTTCACGACGCAGCTGCAGTTCGTGTTCTACGTGGGTGGGCAGGTCGTGGACCGGGAAACTATACCCATGGTTGTGGACGGTAACGACGGTAATCCTGGAAAACCTGGCGGCGACGGCGAATCAGTCAAGGCTGGCGGTGAGTGGCGCACGGCTAATACTCCATTCAAAAAGCTCACCATCTGCACGATGGGTGGCCGGTCATGGCTCTCCAAGGTTGATACTTCGAATCCACCTCTATGGACTCAGACAACTCATGACGGGAGGCGAATCACTCAGAC
>NZ_QTMC01000046.1:0-937 GCF_003602965.1 Bacteroides sp. AF25-5LB | reverse complement strand
TGAGACGGAGGTGAAGACCATCGGCACGCGCCACGGCGAGAAACTGTATGAGACACTGGTAACCCGCGAAGAGATGGCAAAGGCTGTCGACATGGGCGACTACTACCGCATCCCCTGCGACACCCGTGACCTGAACTATGACAAGTTCTTCACGGAAGGCAATGAGGATATTGCCCGTATAGAGGACTATCACAGCCATAACACCGCCCGCCTGGATGTGGAGGGCATGAAAAAGCTTCTTTTGAAACTCCGCTTCATCCGCGAAGACCTCGGAATGGAGGAAAAGGCGAAGAGCGCGGAAATCAAGAGTGAATAGTATAGCCATTGTTAACTTTTCCATCCTATCCAATCCCATTAGTTTATGAAAATCTTAGTAACCGGCGCCCGAGGGTTTGTCGGCCGGAACCTTGTATCCCAGCTGCACAACATCCGTGACGGGAAAGCCCGTAATTACGGCATTGCAGGTGAGGAACTTACCATCTACGAATATGACATGGACAGTGACCCTGCCGAACTGGATGTCTATTGCAAACAGGCTGACTTTGTCTTCAATCTGGCAGGCGTGAACCGTCCCAAGGATGCGTCTGAGTTTATGAAAGGGAACTTCGGCTTCGCCTCCACGCTGCTTGATACATTGAAGAAGCACGGCAATACCTGTCCGGTAATGATTTCCTCTTCCACGCAGGCCGCACTCGACAACCCTTACGGTGAATCGAAGCGGGCAGGGGAGCAACTGTTGTTCGAGTACTCCAGGGAAACGGGTGCAAAGGTACTGGTATACCGCTTCCCGAATGTTTTCGGCAAATGGTGCCGCCCCAACTATAACAGCGCGGTGGCCACTTTCTGCAACAACATCGCCCATGACTTGCCCATCCGGGTGAACGACCCTTCGGTGGTGATGCATCTGGTTTACATAGACGATGTGGTGGACGAGCTT
>NZ_QTMC01000045.1:0-1178 GCF_003602965.1 Bacteroides sp. AF25-5LB | reverse complement strand
GCCTTCATTTCAGAGGTGGCGTTCAGGTATTCTTCGTCAGCTGAAACGCTGGACGATTGAGCCGTTTGAAGAGCAATTTGGGTACGTTCTATTTCTGCCTGGTTACCGCTTTCAAGAGCCTTGTTGTAATCGGCCTGCGCCGCTTTCAACCGGATGAATGCCGCTTCCTGCTGCAGTTCTGCATTTTGCACACGTGTTACGGCATCCCCCAAAGCGTGCATCTGCGTTTGCAGCCGGGCAAAATCCAATGTGCCGTTGCCACCGGGGAGCATGCTTTGAATACGTTCAATGGCATCGTAAACGACCTGCTGATCCGCTGCTCCTGATTTTTTGAACTCATCCGTCTTGACATACTGCTTAAGTTCGCCAAGCAGATTCTTCATCTGGTCTGCAAGCAAGCCGGTTAAATCCCCGAACGCTGCTCCCCAGTCTATCTTCTGGGTAAGGGATTCCATGTCCACTTTGTGCACAGCCGCATCACGCTGCTTTTCCAAAGTCAGTCTTTCGCCCTGGGACTGTGCCTTGCGGATTTTCTCGGCATATTCTTCAGCGATGGCCAGTTTCTGCTGCTGGAAGGTCCCGTATTCCTTCAGATAGTCACGCATGGCTTCCGCCTCTTCCCTGTACACGTCCGCCTCCGCTTTTTTCCTTGACTCGGTGTTTGAGGCACGGGCTTTTTCAAGTTCATCCTGTTGCTCCCGGGTAAGTCCGTTATCTCCGGTGGAAAGGCCGGCTTCCTTGTTCTCACGCTTCCAGTCGGTTTCCTGCCGGTTTATCTCTTCTTTCCGGGCGTTATAGTCATATTCGATTTGTGCCAGTTTCTTCTCGGTACCGGCTTGCATGCGGTCTATCTCTTCCTTCCGGTTTTCAGCCTGCAGGGCGGCAAGATCCTGCGCCAGCCTACGCTCTGTGGCAAGCCGTTGCTTGGCTTCCGCTTCCGGATTCTTCCCGGACTGCTTGGGGTCGATATGCCCACCGATAT
The DNA here is from genome assembly GCF_003602965.1 of Bacteroides sp. AF25-5LB. Taxonomy (NCBI): domain Bacteria; kingdom Pseudomonadati; phylum Bacteroidota; class Bacteroidia; order Bacteroidales; family Bacteroidaceae; genus Bacteroides; species Bacteroides sp. AF25-5LB. The sequence goes on along the minus strand of NZ_QTMC01000045.1, from coordinate 196 downwards.
TTCCTTTTTTGGCTGCTTCTGCGGCTTTCTTTACCTCTTCCTCCGCTTTTTTCAGATAACCGTCACGTTTGTTTTCGGCATTTTTCAACAGTACGTCATAAGCTTCCTGATCATGTTTCTTGATGGCAGCCTGTGCGTCATAGAACTGCCCGGATTCTGCCATGCTTGACTGCATGATATATTGTCCCCATTTCCC
>NZ_QTMC01000044.1:0-1552 GCF_003602965.1 Bacteroides sp. AF25-5LB | reverse complement strand
ATATCCCCCTTGAAATTGATCAGTCCGATGTTTATGGCAAATTTCTTAATGTCCACTCCGATGAAGTATCCTGATTCCGGATTGAGTCCATATAGGCTTGGATGGCGGCCGCTACTGGTCTCCAGTTTTCCATAGTCGTTTATATAGTTGTCCTCACACATTTCATTGATGAATTTGGTGGTTGTGGGCACACTCAGATCGAGTTCCTTGGCCAAGTCGGTAATAGTGGAGCTCCCATTATATATATAATGTGTGATGATCCTTTTTTTTAAGAGTGCATTCTTGCTCCCGGTTTCCATTTCTTTTAATAAATTCTGTTTCATAGGTATGTATTTTTATGTTATTTGCTCTATTTTGTTTATTATATTAATATATACGGGTTTGTTATTCGGAAATATTATGTATTTAATTTGTTATTATGTAAATTATTTGGTAATTACGTGTTAATATATGTTAATTATAGGTTATGTATTAATTAAATACTTTATTAACTATTGCAAAGATAATAAATATATCTATATTTGCAGTGTAATAATTGAATAATAACGATTAATATCTAAACAATGAAAAACATAATTGATTTTTTATCTTAAAAAAATCTGTTCGATAGGTTTAATATATAATGGTTGATCTTAATTTTATTAATAATGAAAACACGCAGGGATTTTTTAAAAAGGACTGCTTTGTTCGGTGCGTCTGCATTCATGGCCCCTTCATTGTTGGGGCGGGAGAGTGATGGGGATTACTTCTTTTCTCAAGAGTCTGCCTCTTCCATGCTGGTCCCCATGGGCGATGCGCTTAAAATTACCGGCACGTTCTTGGATGAGATATCCCATGATATTCCCCATCAGAATTGGGGGGAAAGGGAATGGGATCAGGATTTCCGGTATATGCAGAGTATTGGAATTGACACGGTCATAATGATCCGGTCGGGTTATCGCAAATTCATTACTTATCCTTCGGCGCATTTGCTGGGTAAAGGGTGTTATATGCCTTCTGTCGATTTGTTGGACATGTTCCTTCGTCTGGCGGGGAAATATCACATGAAGTTCTATTTTGGTTTATATGATTCGGGCAAGTACTGGGATACCGGTGACCTTTCGTGGGAGGTTGAGGATAACAAGTATGTGATTGATGAGGTGTGGAGCAGGTACGGTGAGAAGTACAAGAGTTTCGGCGGATGGTATATCAGTGGTGAGATAAGCCGTAAGACGAAGGGTGTCATTGATGCCTTTCATGCGATGGGCAAACAATGCAAGGATGTCTCCGGCGGTTTGCCGACTTTTATTTCTCCGTGGATTGACGGGAAAAAGGCCGTGATGGGTACAGATAAGTTGACAAAGGAGGATGCAGTTTCTGTTCAGGAGCATGAAAGGGAGTGGAATGAAATTTTCGATGGCATTCATGATGTGGTTGACGCCTGTGCTTTTCAGGACGGACATATCGATTACGATGAACTGGATGCTTTCTTTACGGTGAACAAAAAGCTGGCTGATAAGTATGGCATGAAATGTTGGACAAACGCTGAAACCTTTGATCGTGACATGCCCAT
>NZ_QTMC01000043.1:0-1685 GCF_003602965.1 Bacteroides sp. AF25-5LB | reverse complement strand
CCGTCAAAGCCCCATTTGGCCCAGATGGCTGCCGGTGAAAACGCGCTCCATACACCGTCCTTCTTAGTCCGGCAGCAAGCCCACTCGTATGGCAGGGATTCGGAAACCCCAATCGGGTCATCATGCCAGCCGGACGGCACGTAGTCATCCACCTGCGAGGTGGCTGGCGTAGGAGGCGTCACATTCTCTGTCGTATGCTTGAATATCCACTCATAGCCTTTTCCATCCTTACCATCCTGGCCGTTCTCTACCAGCAGCTCATATTCAGCGGTATTCAAGTCCCCGGTAATGGTATAACCGTAGGACTTGCCACCGTTCTGCGTCTGCAGGATACGGCGCCCCTCATTAGTTGTCTGAGTCCACATCGGAGGATTGTCGGTACCATCAGGAGCGACACATAAAAAGACACGTCCGGCCATCTTGGTAATACCCATGTAAGGTATATGCTTTCCGGTTTCCCATTCACCGCAATTGGTGATGCTTGTACCGTCTGCACCCTTACTGCCAGTCACACAGATGGCGTTCGTTGTGGTGGAAGTATCGTCAGTAAAGACTATCCTTGTCCGGGTCCAGATATACCATCCGTTTTTCCATGCCGGAGAGGTAGTCTGCCACTCGCCTCCGGTTGTGGTGGCCGATGAAGAGGAAAGGTAGTATTCTTCGGTAATGGACTTGATGCCCTTGCCGTCAGCTCCCTGCCCACCACTGATACAAGCCGCTTGTGTGTACTTGACTTCGCCATCAGAATAGACAATCTTCGTCCGCGACCAGATATACTTGCCGGCTTCCCATTCTGGGGAGGTAGTCTGCCAACCGTCCACCGGGGCAATGACATTCGACACCGATATCGCGTATTCCACATCGGTAGACTTGATGCCCTTGCCGCTTTCTCCCTTTGCCGCATATTTCAGCCAGTCGGCATTGCCGTCTGCCGGTTCTGTAGACGTGCCTTTCTCATTGACACATATCCATGAACTGCCGTTATGCGTCACCTCATCGTAATAGGCATACTTCTCACCCTTTTTCCACGTCCCCTTGAACAATGGCACCCGAAACGCCTCTCCGGTAATGTCATCCACCTGGAATATCTTGCCGGACATGATGACGTGGCGAAAAACAGCCGAGTAGTTGTCAGCCGGTATGCCGTGAACTGTTCTGCCTTTCTTCTTGCCAACCCATGCGACTTCCTGGGCAGGTTCGACATCCCAGGTATTGGCGTGGTCAAAGAAAGTGATGCAGTTGTTGCCGCCCACCGTATCGATAAGGATGTACGTCTGCCGTTCCGGGTCCGTAAAGTTACCCGTCTGGGCGAGTACCATAGATTCCCCCGGCTTCCAGTCAGTACCCGGCTTCGGCGTCATGACGAATGTCTTGGCTGTATAGTCGGCAGAAGTCACCCGGAACTTCATCTCCTCGAACCCCTGCAGCTTGCCTTCGGCGTTCTTGGTGACGAAGTAAGTAGTAAGTATATCATCCACAAACTGGCTCAGCCCGTCGGCATCCGTCAAGTCTGGAGTTATGGTATAGCTGCCGTCACCGTTGTCGCTCCATTCCTTGACCGTACATCCGCCTCCGGGAGAGGCGCACATCCTGCCTTTAAAATAGGTCACACGGTTATAGGCTGCTTCCGGAAAAAACACACGCTTGCGGAAAATGCCCTCTTCCATTTCAAGGATGCCATTCTT
>NZ_QTMC01000042.1:0-1850 GCF_003602965.1 Bacteroides sp. AF25-5LB | reverse complement strand
GAGGTTGTGTCAAAATGCTGACACAGCCTTTTTTTATGCGCAAAGCCCAGACTTTCTCAAGCCCGGGCTTTGTTATTACCCAAAGTTTTCGTATCTTTAGGCATAAAGTTTTTCGTTATGGCAAAGTTGCATTTTCGTCCTTACATTCCCAACCAAACCGTTCTTTTTCCACAAAGAATTGATGAAAACATAGCTGCGAACGACCCGGTCCGCATCGTGAATGCTGTTATTGACAACCTCAATCTTGAGAGTTTCAAGAAGCTTTATAAGGAAACGGGCCGTTGTCCTTATCATCCTAAAATGATGCTTAAGGTGATAATCTACGCCTACATGAATAATATCTATTCTTGCCGTAAAATAGAGAAGCACCTCCTTCGTGACATTCATTATATTTGGCTTGCCGGTAATGAGCATCCGGATTTTATCACGATCAACCGTTTTCGTAACCGTGTAAAGGAGGAAATAAATAATGTATTTACCCAGTTGATTTTTGTCCTTGCCGATAAAGGTTTCATCAGCCTTGATGTGGAGTATATTGACGGCACCAAGATTGAATCCAAAGCCAACAAATATACTTTTGTCTGGCGCAAGACAGTCGAACGGAACCGTACGAGACTAATGGATAAAATCCGTATTCTCTTGGAGCAGGTGGATGAAACCATTGCACAGGAGAACTCTATAAAAGACACATCCGTGGAGTTTACTTCCTGCAGGCTCTCTGACATAGTGGATGAACTTAAAGAAGCCCTGGAACGCCAGCCTGCAACAAAGGATAAGGAAGAAAAGAAAGCCCTGCGCAAAAAGAAGAAGCAGGTCAGGGAACTTGAAGGGTATCGTGACAAGCTGATAGAATATGACAATCACCTTGATACCCTTGGAGAACGTAACTCCTATTCCAAGACCGATCCTGGTGCCACATTCATGCGCATGAAAGAAGATGCCATGAAGAACGGGCAGACCAAACCCGGATATAATCTGCAAATAGGTACTGAAAACCAATTTATCACAGACTTCCGTCTGTTTCCCAACCCTACCGATACACTGACCCTCATACCTTTTTTCCACTCTTTCCAGTACCGCTATAACCGTTTACCGAATATCTGCGTGGCAGACTCCGGTTACGGTTCGGAAGAAAATTACCGGTTCATGCAGGAGAATGGGATAGAAGCCTTCATCAAGTACAATTACTTCCATAAAGATAAAGAACAGCGTCCCCGTTATACTCCCAACCCGTTCCATGCCGAAAGTCTCCATTACAATGCCCAAGAGGATTATTACGTTTGTCCTATGGGACAGCACATGAACCGTATAGGAACCAAACGTGACAAGACAGCGAGCGGATACATCACCGAAAGTGCCCGGTATAAAGCAAAAAGATGCGAAGGTTGCCCTTTGCGTGGCAGTTGTTTTAAAGCTCGGGGGAACCGTATTATAGAAGTCAACCACCGATTAAATCAATACAAACGGCAGGCACGGGAAAGGTTGCTCTCAGAAGAAGGTATCAAGCATAGAGGCAGGAGGTGTATAGAACCAGAAGCTGTGTTTGGACAAATGAAATACAACATGGCATACAGAAGATTCCGGCATGTGGGAGAAGACAAGGTTACAATGGACTTTGCTTTCTTTGCTATAGCCTTTAATATCAAAAAAATGTGTGCTAAACTGATAAAAGAAGGAAAGGGGCTCATTACAGTTGCCAAATATTTGTTTATGGGACTATTTATAACCCGATATAATTGGAATATAGCAACTTGCTGCCAAATGCATGAGGAAAAAGTAGCATAGCCAAAAGAAAATATAGCAGAACTTAAAATATAAAAGAGGTTGTGCCAACGTTTTGACACAACCTC
>NZ_QTMC01000041.1:0-2321 GCF_003602965.1 Bacteroides sp. AF25-5LB | reverse complement strand
GAACGTGCTACAGCCCTGCATTTCTCCATTCTGAACACGGCAGAGTTTGACTGCGTGGTGCTGAGCAACAGCGACAAGATAGAGGACATGGAACCGGATTGGGTGGCCAATGAGGAACATCTGTGTGCCGTTGTGGGCAGTTCTGTAGTGGGCAGCAAGTTGCGTGCCTGCATAACCGGAGCTTCGACCACGGCAAGCATGACATGGACGGACTTCCACTATTACAGCCAGCAGCGTGGCATGCAGCAGATAGATGCCCTGATGCACAGCCGCATCGCGAACCTGAGCTATGCAAAGTACGGGCGTAGGGACATGCAGGAACAATGCGGTGCCGGTCAGCATAACAATAACCGGACAACGGGTGGAACGGCCGACCATGGAATGACAGACACCATCGGCTATGACGAAGCGTATGTCATCAACAACAAAATCACGAATTCGCTGATTGACGGCTTGGTGCATCAGTATGCCTGGTATAAGAGCCGGGACGAATACGGACAGGCGACCGTGGTGCAGGTGAACAATATCTGCTGCCTGGGCTACGAGGACATCTACGGCAACAAGTATGACATGATGGACGGCGTGGATCTGCCGAATGACAGCGGCAACCAGGGCAAATGGCGCATCTGGATGCCTGACGGCAGTATCCGTATGGTACAGGGCAAGAAGGACAGCGGTCAGTGGATTACAGGCGTGGCGCACGGCAAGTATATGGACATGGTTCCGGTAGGTAATTTGAACGGATCATCTTCCACCTACTATACCGACATGTACTGGATAAGCACCGCTACAGTCCGTGTGGTCTATCGCGGGTACAGCGGTGCGAGTGCGTATGGCGGTGTGTCGAGTGCGAATGCGTATTACGATGCTTCGAATACGCATGCGAGTGTCGGCTCGCGTCTGGCCTTCCGCGGCAAAATCGTCCGGGCGCAAAGCGTGGCAGCGTACAAGGCGATACGCGAGGTGGCGTAAGCGCAAAGCGCCAAAGCGTGGAGCGAAGCGACTAAAACGAAAGAACGGGATTCGGATGGTTTCCGAATTCCATTTAAAAGGTATTCAAATACCGGCGAAGCCGGTCGAAAAAATAGAATTTTGAGGTATATGAAAAAGATTATCGCATTTTTTAAAATGAGTAACCGTTACAAGCATCTTATCGGTGGTTTGATGGTAGGTCTATTGGGATTTACTCCTTGGACGGCCTTTTATGCTGCGGCCATTGCAGCTTCCTGTCTGGAACTGAAAGATACTCTTCGGGGAAGTCCTTGGGACTGGATTGATTGGGGGCTCACCGTCGCGGGTGGCAGTATATCCGTTTTATTTTGGATGATAGTGTAATTCGTTTATCTGTTTTGCCTGTTAAATCAGTAACTTTGCAAGCGGTAGAGTTCCCCAATAGTCCGTGTGGTCTATCGCGGGTACAACAATGCGAATGCGAATGGCGGTGTGTCGAATGCGAATGCGAATAACGATGCTTCGAATACGAATGCGAATGTCGGCTCGCGTCTGGAAATCTAACAAATCGGCGTACAGCAGCGGGGACGTGTCCCCGAAGCGGTGCCGAGGGGAGCAAGCCACAGCAACAGCACCAGAAAAGGTGGAAAGCTGAAAAATCACGCGTCGGGTGGAGTTTGGTAGGCTGTTATCAGTTCGAAGAAGTCAGACCCGGGGAAAGGAAGGCCCTCATCTTCCATGTTTATTAACCAATAGCTTATGCGCAGGGAAGGATATATTATCGAGGAAATCATCGAATACTCCAATATGTCGGAGGCATTCGATTCGGTACTTCGCGGAACCGATCGTAAGAGGTCAAGGCAGGGACGATTCCTGCTTGCCCATAGGGAGAAGATTATCACCGAACTGACGGCTTCCATTGCGGACGGCTCATTCCGGCTGGGCGGCTACCATGAGAGGGAAATTGAAGAATACGGTAAAAAACGTATTTTGCAGATCCTGTCCATGAAAGACCGCATCGCTGTGTTTGCCATCATGAATGTGGTGGACCGCCACCTGCAAAAACGTTATATCCGGACAACCGGTGCAAGCATCAAAAGGCGCGGTACTCATGACCTGATGAACTGCATACGTACCGATTTGCAAAAAAATCCGGAAGGCACGCTTTACGCATACAAATTTGACATCCGGAGGTTTTATGACAATGCGCGGCAGGACTTTGTTATGTGGTGCTTCCGGAGGGTGTTCAAGGACAAAAGGCTGTTGGTCTTGTTGGAGCGGTTTGTTAAGCTGCTGCCAGAAGGTATCAGTTTCGGACTGCGCAGTTCACAAGGGGCAGGAAATCTGCTTCTGTCTGTATTTTTAGACCA
>NZ_QTMC01000040.1:0-2582 GCF_003602965.1 Bacteroides sp. AF25-5LB | reverse complement strand
GGTATGATTATGGGGCGAGACATTATGATGCTGCGTTGGGAAGGTTTACGACGAATGACCCGTTGGCGGAGAAATATTATTCGATGAGTCCGTATACTTATTGTGCCGATAATCCGGTAAAGTTCATAGACCCAAATGGTATGGAATATGCTCCTGGTGATCTGTTTAAGACTAAAAGAGCAGCAGCTAAAGATTGGGGTATGTATTATAATGGTGCATCTATTATACGTAAACGTGAAATGGGCTCTTCTATTTATGAAGTTAAGCAAAAGGGAAAGCTAAAGGGATATTCTTATAGTGCAGCCAATGAAGGAGAGCACAGCGTATCTATAAGCTTACCTCCTAACGGTGAGAGATTTGTAGGATCGATTCATTCGCATGGAGACGCGGACGCAGAGCATATAAATAATAAATTCTCAAAAGCTGATATAAAATATATTGAGAAAACAAAAGAAAATGGTTATTTGGCTACGCCGAGTGGCGATTTGTTAGAATATAATCCTTATAGTAAGAAAACATCAATAGTGACTAGTGATCTTCCTAGTGATCCCAAAGATCCTAAACGAAAGAATAATATTAATCCGAAAGATATTCCTGCTGAAAAGGGTAAACAAAGAATGAAAGAATTGCTACAAAAGCCAGATTTAAACATTCCTGTTAGCCAGAGAGAACATATTCATTGGGTATTTTAAAAAGATAGCAATATGTATAGGACTTATTTTTTTGCTTTAATGCTATTTGCGATGTCATGTACAAACAGTACATCGAAGGTCGGAGAAGATCAACAATCATCTCAACAGATTGAGTATGTAATGAATGATAGTCTCTCAACAGATTTTTATACTGATATGAAAAGCTATGTTCCTGCAGAGGGATTTATACCTACAGCGGATATTGCAGTAAAGATAGCGGAATGCGTACTATTGGAAATTTATGGAAAGGAAAGTATAGAGAAAGAAAAACCTTTTTCTGTTAACTTGGTAAATGGAATATGGGTAATAGAAGGGCATATTCCTAATGGAAATGATAGTGCGCTGACTTTCTGTGGACAATCTTATGTGGAAATAAGAAAAAGTAATGGTGAGATTATAAAGCTTTTGCATACTAAATAAAAAATATTACTCTAATATAAGTTGCCTTTTTTCAATGAGATTTATTTAATTACTATCCTAACATCAGATATGCTATATCTTGTATGTTAGGATAGTTTTTTAGGTCTATCAAATGATGTAGGTCATGCAGGACTACATCCGTACTCTCCGGATGCTTAACAGCACGGGCACTTCCTATCTGGATAACATTTCCTATATGTATTATTTGTACGACAGTCTGGGACGGCTGACCCTGCAGGGGGGAATCCTTCTTCCAGTCCTACCGTGCTTGTGCAGAACAACTTGCTCAGTGGCTACGACATCACAAGTACGGTTTATACTTTCTCCAACAAGCCGTCTGGTGTGACACATACACATACTGCCAGCGGAAAGACCACGCGCACGGAAGTATATACCTATACCTACGACCATGCGGACAGAATAAGCAAAGTGCAGCATAGTCTTGGCAGCACTGCGATTACTCTGTACGATGCGACTTATGACAACTTCGGTCGTTTACTGACCAAGCAGTATCACGGTACGAGCACCAACAAGCTGACTTATACCTACAACCTGCGTAGCTGGCTGACGGGAATCAGCGGCACACGCTTCACGCAGAACCTGTACTACAACACGGGTGTGGGTACTGCGAAGTACAACGGCAGCATCAGCAGTATGACCTGGAAGTCCGGGAACGAAAGTACAGTCCGTGGTTACAAATTCACTTATGACGGTCTTGACCGGATGCTGAACGCTACCTATGGCGAGACAGCAAGTATCAGCACGAATGCGAACCGCTTCTCGGAGAACGTTACGGGTTATGACAAGAACGGTAACATCAAGAGTTTGCAACGTTATGGCCAGACTGGTGCCAGTGCCTACGGCCTGCTTGATAACCTGACTCTCACCCTGAACGGCAATCAGTTGAGCTGTGTGGAGGATGCGGTGAGTACCGCTGCATACGGTACAAACACTGCCTTTGTGAACGGTGCAAGCGTCGCAGGGGAGTATGCCTACGATGTCAATGGTAATTTAACGAAAGATTTGAATAAGGGAATTACCGATATTCAATATAATGTATTAAATTTGCCCAGTACGGTATCGTTCAGTGATGGTAGCACAATCACCTATACTTATGGTGCTGACGGCACGAAACTGAGAACAGTCCATAAGATAGGTAGTACAACCACAACGACTGACTACTGCGGTAATGTGATCTATGAAAACGGTACTCAGAAGTTGTTGCTCACCGAAGAGGGTTACATCAACCTGACCGGTACCCAGCAGTATCATTACTATCTGAAGGACCATCAAGGTAACAACCGTGTAGTAATCAACCAGTCAGGTACTGTGGAGGAAACGAACCATTACTACCCTTTCGGTGGTGTGTTTGGCACTGCAGGCAATACCCAGCCTTACAAGTATAACGGTAAGGAGCTTGATACGAAGAAGGGTTTGAACTGGTATGATTATGGGGCGAGACATTATGAT